>JAISWP010000215.1 GCA_031271065.1 Synergistaceae bacterium | reverse complement strand
GATGAATAGTGTATTCGGGACCGGCGCGTGTTATGTTCTGAACGTGCGGCAGACCGGGGCTTCCAGGGTCATCCCGGTTCAGCCCGGCTCAGGGGGAGCGCTGAAATGACGGTGTTAGTGACGGGTGGCGCCGGCTTCATCGGCAGCCATACCTGCGTCGAACTCATAGAGGCGGGTTATGACGTGGCAGCCGCGGACAGCCTGATAAATTCAAGCCGCGAATCCCTCCGCAGGGTGGAACATATTACCGGCGCCAGGGTACGATTCGCCCGGCTCGACGTCTCGGACGAGAAACGCCTTGACGCCCTGTTCGGGAAATATCCTGACATCGACTCGGTGATACACTTTGCCGGTCTGAAAGCTGTCGGCGAGAGCGTGTCAAAACCGATCGAGTACTACTCGAACAACATAGAAAGCACCCTGGCCCTTCTGCGTGTGATGAGGTCCCGGGGGGTCAGAAATTTGGTGTTCTCGTCCTCGGCCACGGTGTACGGCGACCCGGCGAGCGTTCCCGTCAGGGAGGACTTTCCGACCTGCGCGGTCAGCCCTTACGGAGCCACCAAAGTGTTCATCGAACGCATACTGAGCGACGTCTGCGCGGCGGACCCCGGTTTCAACGCCGCCGTACTGCGGTATTTCAACCCTATAGGAGCCCATCGCTCCGGCCTGATCGGCGAGGACCCAAGCGGCATACCGAACAATCTGGTCCCCTACGTCGCCCAGGTGGCAGTGGGCAATCTTGAAAGGGTTAAGGTATTCGGCAGCGATTATCCTACTCCCGACGGGACCGGGGTCCGCGACTACATCCACGTGTCGGACCTGGCTCGCGGGCACGTCAGCGCGCTCAGAAAACTCTCGGAGAACTGCGGGGAGTTCGTCTGCAACCTGGGGACCGGGAGGGGATACAGCGTTCTCGAGGTCATATCAGCCTTCGAGCGGGCCTGCGGCAGGCATATAGACCGGGAGTTCACGCCCAGGCGTCCCGGCGACGCGGCGTCCGTGTACGCCGACCCGTCGAAGGCGCACCGTGAGCTGGGGTGGCGCGCCGAATTCGACATCGACGACATGTGCAGGGACGCGTGGCGCTGGCAGAGCGCCAACCCGAACGGCTACGGGAGATAGAAGGGGGACCATACGTATGGAAAAACCTGCTCTTGTCATACTCGCCGCCGGAATAGGCAGCAGATACGGAGGGCTCAAGCAGATCGATCCGGTCGGCGCGAACGGCGAGCTTATCATCGACTATTCGATATACGACGCCCTCAAAGCCGGTTTCGGCAAGGTGATATTCATCATAACCGAGGCCATCAGGGAAGATTTCATGGAAGTCATCGGCAGCAGGATAGAGCGGTATGCGGAGACGGATTACGCATATCAGTCTCTTGCGGACATACCTGCGGGATACGCGGTCCCGGAGGGCAGGGTCAAGCCGTGGGGGACGACACAGGCGCTTCTCTCCGCGAAATCGGCCGTGGACGGACCTTTCGCGGTTATAAACGCGGACGATTTTTACGGGGCCTCCGCGTACAGGAGCATGTACGACTGGCTCAGCTCCCCTCTCCCGGACGACCGCGGACTGCATTTCTCCATGGTGGGCTACAGGATAGAGAACACCGTGTCCGGACACGGCAGCGTGACGCGCGGAATCTGCGAATCCTCCGGCGGCTATCTGTCCAGCATAGCCGAGCGGACGATGATAGAAAAATATAAGGAGGGCGCCAGGCACTCCGAGGACAAGGGGAAGACGTGGAGCTGCATCCCCCCCGGCACTCTGGTGTCCATGAACTTCTGGGGGCTCACGCCGGGATTTTTCAAAGCGGCCGAGGAAGACTTCCCCGTATTCCTGGACGAAAATCTGCGGCAGGACCCGCTGAAATGCGAATACCTGCTGCCCAGCGAGATCGGACGCCAGCTTGAAAGAGGAATCGCGGACGTGAGAGTGCTGGAAAGCCCAGACACGTGGTACGGGGTGACATACAGAGAGGACCGGCCGGAAGTGATGAGGGCCGTAGAAGAGCTGCACAGGCGCGGGGTCTACCCCGCGCCCCTCTGGCAGTGACGAGGCGAGGAAGGATAGACATGATAAAAGCGTACAGCGCGTTTACAGACGAGATAGACGACGTGGAGGCCGCGGTCGCCAGTATCGTCGATCAGATCGGGAGTTTTGACCGCCTGAAAAAGAATACAGTAGGGCTGCTCACCTGTTACAGCGACTTCGCCGAATCAGGGGTGGTCAGGGAGTTATGCCGGGCCCTGCCGTTCGACGTCATCGGGTCGACCACTCTCGGGAACGCGGTCCGGGGATCATCCGGCAATATGCTGCTCACCATACTCGTCCTCACCAGCGACGACGTCGAGTTCTCGGCAGGGCTCACGTCCCCTCTGTCCAGAGACGACGACGCCCCGTTGAGGGAAGCGTGGGAGAACGCTTCGTCGAAGCTGGCCGCGAAACCCTCGCTTATGCTGAGTTACGCTCCGCTCCTGGTGCCCGTGAGCGGAGATTTCTACGCCAACGCCATGTCCGCCGTGTCGGGAGGCGTGCCGAACGTGGGGATGCTGGCGGTGGACAACAACAGCGATTACCGCGACTCCCGGGTGTTCTGCGGCGGAGAGGCTTACAGCGACCGTCTGGCCTTCGTGCTGCTGGCCGGCGACCTGGACCCTAAATTCATGATGGTCTCTATCTCCCCGGAACGTATATTTATGGAGAAGGGTGTGGTCACATCTTCCCGAGGCAACCAGGTGCAGACGGTCAACGAGCGTCCTGTCATCGAGTATCTGGAGAGCCTCGGAGTCAAACGCGGCGAGGATGGGGCCGCGTCCGGGGTGAATTCGTTCCCCTTCGTAGTGGACTACAACGACGGCACCACTCCCGCGGTGCGCGTCATATTCGCGATCACTCCGGAGGGATATGCTGTCTGCGGGGGGGACATACCCAACGGCGCGACCCTCTCGGTAGGCCGCATAGACGCCGCGGAGATACTCTCCACCACCGGGGAGCTGATCTCCGATATTCTCTCGGGCAGCGAGCCTGGCTGCATGATAATGTTTTCCTGCGTCGGGCGCTACTTCGCCCTCGGTTACAATCCAACGGCCGAGATGGATAAAATTCAGGAGATGATGGGAGAAAACAATATCCCATATCAGATAACATATTCAGGCGGCGAACTGTGCCCGGTTCGTTCGCGCAGCGATTCTTCTCTGATCAACAGGAACCACAATGACACTTTAGTTGTCTGTCTGTTATAAACCATGCCGGGAGATGAGGATAACTTGCCCGACGAACTGCCGCCGGACGGGACCGCCCTCCAGAGCGAAATCAGGCGGCTCACGTCCGAAAACAGGAAACTGGCCCGCGAACTGAGATACGAGCGTGCCCTGCACGAGCGAAACAGGACCACGTTCGAGGTAAAGGACAATCTGAGCAGGGTCATATCGACCGAGAGAAACCGTCTCGATCTGTATATGAACCTGCTGCTCAGCAATTGTCCCGACTTGATTCTGTTCTTCAGCAACGAGGGGCGTCTCATCCTGGCGAGCGAATCGTATATAAAGCTGAGTAAAACTCAGGCGTCGGGAATGATCAGCGGCAAGACGCTCAGGGAGATCATCTCTCCGGTCGTGTCGGAGGAATTTCTGGAACGCGTCGTCAGGCTGAGCGGCATATCCCTGTCGGGACGGCGTATAGTGGAGGCGGAGGAGGATATAGACTTCAGCGGCGGCGGAAACGTCCGTCACTACATGATACAGATCATCCCAATGGTGGAGGATTCGGGTGACCTCCGGGGATTCGCCGTGTTCTTCTACGACACCACGGAGACCAGCCGCGCCCGCAAAGAGGCGGAGCGTGCCCGCCGCATGGCGGAACAGTCGACGAGAGCCAAGTCGGACTTCCTCTCCCGCATGAGTCACGAGATGCGCACCCCGATGAACGCCATAATAGGCATGACGACCATAGCGCGGTCCACCGACGATCCCAGGCGCAAGGAGTACTGCCTGGAAAAGATAAACGAGGCGTCCGCCCATCTTCTCGGGGTTATCAACGACATACTGGACATGTCCAAGATAGAGGCCAACAAATTCGAGCTCTCCTGCAGCGAGTTCAATTTCGAGAAGATGCTGAACCGCGTCACGAACGTGATCAACTTCCGCGTGGACGAAAAGCGTCAGAACCTCCTGGTGAAGATAGACGAAAGCATACCGGAACGTATCATCTCCGACGAGCAGCGGCTGTCGCAGGTCATCACGAACCTGCTCTCCAACGCGGTGAAATTCACTCCTGACCGGGGAGTCATAACACTCTCCGCCCAGAAGGTATCATACGGTGACGGAGTCTGCGCTGTTAGAATATCCGTGAAGGACACCGGCATCGGGATATCGGAGGATCAGCAGGGCAAGCTCTTTGCCTCCTTCGAACAGGCCGACGGGAGTATATCGCGAAAATTCGGGGGCACTGGGCTAGGGCTCGCCATATCGAAGCGGATAGTGGAACTCATGGACGGAAGGATATGGATCGAGTCGAAGCTCGGTCACGGGGCCGAATTTATCTTCGAGATCAAAGTGAAGTCAGCGGGCAAACCGGGCAGACGCCTCCTTCCTCAGGACGTCAACTGGAAAAATCTGCGCGTGCTGGCGGTGGACGACGCCCCGGAGATATTGGAGATATTCAGGTCTATACTCTCGCCCTACGGAGTGTTCAGCGAAACCGCGCTGTCCGGCGGGGAGGCGCTGGAGGAAATACAGAGGGCCCAAAAACCGTTCGACGTCATATTCGTCGACTGGAAGATGCCCGATATGGACGGGGTGGAGTTTATCCGCCGCGTAAAGAGCATAGCGGGCAATCCGGTCGTCATCATGATCTCGGCGGCGGACCTCTCGGAGATACAGGAGCAGGCGAAAGAGGTCGGAGTCGATATGTTCCTCCAGAAACCGCTCTTTCCGTCCAACGTTTTCAACATAATAAACGAGTGCATGTCGAACGCTCCGGACCAAGCCAAAGCGGCCGAAAGCACCGTCAAATCGGAGGACGGCATCTTCGAGGGAAAACATGTCCTTTTAGCGGAGGACGTGATGATAAACTGCGAGATTCTGTCGAGCCTGATAGAACACACTGGAGTGAAACTGGACCTGGCCGAGGACGGAGAGATTGCCGTCTCGAAGTTCAGCGCGTCCCCTGAAAAATACAGTCTCATCCTGATGGACGTTCATATGCCCAACGTGGACGGGTACGAGGCGACCCGCCGCATAAGGGCCCTGGACAATCCGCACGCCAAAACAGTGCCGATAATAGCCATGACCGCGAACGTATTCAGGGAGGACGTGGAACGGTGCCGCGCCGCGGGCATGAATGACCATCTGGGCAAGCCGATAGACGCGGCGGAGGTCATAGCGAAGATGAAAAGTTACATGCTCTGACGTCTGTCGGCGGGGCTCATCTGCCGGAACCCGGCGTAAACGCCGTCCGCTCTTTTCTGAGCGCTTCCCGCATCCTCCGCAGCCGCAGATCATTGCCCAGCACGCTGCAGATCATCACCAAAATCAGCACAAGGCCCCAGATGAGATCTCTGTAGAAATTGCTGATGCCTGGAAACATGTTGAAGCCGCTGCTCAATATCTGAAGTATCAATATGGCCAGAGTGACGCCCCGCACGCTTCCGAAGCCGCCGTTCGGATTCACGCCGCCCAGCACGCAGATAAGTATGGCCTGCATGGTATAACTCGCCCCAAAATCGGCCCTGGCGCTGTTGAATCTGGCGCACATCAAAATCCCGCTGAGTCCGGCCAGCATACCGCTCGTTATGTACGTCCGGCATATTACGGCGTCGTTGTTCACCCCCGAAAAAGCCGACGCCTTGGGGTTCGCGCCCAGCATAAAAAGACGCATTCCGAACGTACTGCGCCTGAGAAAAAAGTCCACGGCAGCCGCGCACAGCGCGAAAGTTATCAGCGACACAGGTATCAGGTCCGCTATTATATACGACCCCACGGAGGAGAGTATCGGAGGCAGGTTCGATATCGCAGAGCCGCGGGTCAGCGCGACGGCGCCGCCCAAAATCAGATCGCTCGCGCCGAGCGTCGCCAGTATCGGCGGTATGCCTATTTTTGAAATAAGAAGGCCGCACAGCGATCCGCACGCAAATCCGATCACAAGAGCCAGTAAAACCGCCGCCGCCAGCATCGCCGAGCCCCACGCCGCGGAACTTCCGGCCGGGACCGCGCGTACCAGGAACATCGCGCACAGTATTCCAGACATGTTGGCCGTAGCGGTCACAGATAGGTCTATGCCGCCGCTTATCATGCAGAGCATCATGCCCAGCGCGAGGATGCCGTACTCGGGGAACAGATACAGTATATTCACCAGATAGCTGCGCGTGAGGAAGATCGACGGGCGCAGCAGGGAGAGCGCCGCGAACGAGATTGCGAAAAGCAGCGCCAGCGAGCGCATGTGCGGCTCTCTGCGGAAGAACGTTCCGTATATCCGGGACAATCCGCCCGCCGGGGCGGTCTTACGATCCGTTCCCACAGCGGCCGGCCCCCTCCCCTGTATTGACATCACGCTCGGCCACCACCGACGTGAGTTTAGTTTTCCCTTTCAGCGCCTGCCACGCGGACATCCCGGTTCCTATCACGATCATCACCCCGACGGTGAACTTGCTCCAGTACGTGGGGATACCCAGCAGTATCAGGCTGTTGCTCACCATCGTCAGAAGCAGCGTCCCGAGCAGGGTCCCAGTTACCGTCCCGGTACCACCGCTGATGCGCGTTCCGCCGAGGACGACCGCGGCTATTATGGTCATTTCGTATCCAATGAAGGACGCGGGCTGGCAGCTTCCCGTCAGAACCGTTCTGGTGAGCCCGACGAAACCGGACAGCGCCCCCATGAAACCGTAGACGAACAGCTCTGTCCCGAGTATGTTAAATCCGGCCCTGGCCGCCGCCACGCTGTCTCCGCCAAGAGCGTATATGCCGCGGCCCAGGATCGTGTACCGTAAAATGAAGGCGGTCCCGATAACGACAGCTATCAGAAAAATGAATACGACCGGAAGGGAGCTCGAAAGGCCGCTTTCGGCGTTGGTCACGGTAAACAGATATTTCTTTCCCAAAGCGGCGACCGGCGGAGGAAGTATGCTGATGTTGCGGCTTCTGAGGACGGCCTGCGTGAAGCCGCGGCAGATGCTGCCAGTCCCGAGGGTTATGATGAAGGCGGGAAGTTTCAGCCAATGAACCAGTATGCCGTTGATGATTCCAAGGCACAGTCCTATGCCGGCGGAGACGGCGAATCCGAATACCGCGCTGCCCGTGTAATTCATGCTCCGCATTATCAGGATGCTGGAGTACATGCTGAGCATCGCTATGGATGGAAACGAAACGTCGATGCCGCCGGCTATGATCTCCATCATCAGCCCCATAGCGAGCATACCCGGCACTATCATCGACCGCGCTATGTCCGCGATATTGTTGTTGGTGAAAAACTGTCCGCTCTGAAATTCAATTACGGCGACGAACACCGCTATCGTAGCGAACACGTAAAACTCATTGCGTTTCAACAGGCGTCCCGGGATCAAATTTCGGCGCCTCCTTTCGATATCGGACGTCATATGATCGCCTCCAGCAGCGATTTCTCGTCCGTCTCAGTGTTGCGCATCTCCCCGCAGATCCGTCCGCCCTTCATGATGAGGATGCGGCTGCAGTTCTCTATGACCTCCGGAATGTCGTCGGATATTATGATGACCGCTATCCGCATCGTGGCCGCCAGAGCGCGCAGGTATCTGTGCAGATCGTGCTTCGCCCCGATGTCGACCCCGACTGTAGGCCCGTTCAGTATCAGCACCGACGGCTCTATATCCAGCCACTTGCCCAGCACCGCTTTCTGCTGGTTGCCTCCCGACAGGGCAGATATCTGGTCCCCGGGGTCGTTCATCATTATCTCCAGCTCGTGCCGCCAGTATTCCACCCTTTCGTCTATCCTGGCGTCGTCCAGAGTTCCGTCGCGTTGTAGCAGATTATCCAGGTTGGCGATCGCCAGATTCTCCCGTATGGGCTGCCTCAGGAAAAGCCCCTCGGTCAGCCTGTCCTCAGGAACGTACGCAATCTTATGGCGCACCGCGTCGCGGGGACTTGCAATTCTGACCTCCCGGCCCTTTATCCTTATGACCCCGCTGCTGGCCGGGCACAATCCGAAAAGGGATTTCGCCAGCTCGGTCCTGCCGCTTCCCAGAAGCCCGGTTATGCCGAGTATCTCCCCGGGCCGCACGGCAAAGGATATATCGGCGAAACCGTTTTCCAGGCACAGCCCGCCGACTTCGAAAAGAGGCTCCGCGTCCCCGGCGGCGCCGGGGATAAAGAGGTCCGGCGCGAGGTTCCGTCCCGTCATATATTCTATAAACCTTGCGCTGTCCACGTTTGCGGCGGAATCGGTCACTACGTTCGCCCCGTTCCGCAGAACCGTGAAGTTTTCCGCTATTTCAAATACCTCGTCCAGTTTATGGCTCACGAAAAGAATGGCTATCCCGTCCCGCTGAAGTTTTCTTATGATGGAAAACAGCGTCTCTATCTCCCTGCGCGTCAGCGAGGTCGTGGGCTCGTCCATTATGATGAGCCTCGCGTTGTGGAGTATCGCCCGGGATATGGCTATCAGCTGCTTGCTGGCGACCGACAGGTTTTCGACGATCTCGCCGGGAGGAATGCGGACGCCGATTCTCTCCAGCGCCTCATGGGCTATGGCGCTCACTTTTTTCCATCTGATAAAGCGCGTCCTGCTGTACAGCTCATGGTTGAGAGCGATATTCTCGGCCACCGTCAGGTTCGGGAACACGGACATATCCTGATATATGACCTGAATGCCGTTCATGATAGATTCTATCGGCGTCAGTCCGGAATGGGGCGTTCCGTCGATCTCTATCGTCCCCTCGTCTGGTTTGTAAAAACCTGATATTATCTTGATCAGCGTGGATTTCCCGGAGCCGTTGCCCCCCGCGAGGCAGTGTATCTCGCCCTTTTTAATGGCAAGCCCGGCGCGGTCCAGGGCGAGCACGCCTCCAAAAGCCTTGCTGATTCCTTCGGCCTTCAGGATGTAATCCGGCATTGCCTCGCTCCGTTATGAGTGGAACTCTGAAACGGTTTGATCACGGCGAATTGGTATCACTCACTTTCGCATATCATCCGCGCCGCGCGCCCTTCGGGCGCTTCCGGCCGGCGTCCCGGCCGGAAGCGCCGCGTCATTCCTTCGAATTGACGGATCAGAAATCATACTCCGCCATGTTGTCCTTCGTTATCACTATCCAGCCCTGTCCGTTGATGAGCTTCCCATCGGCGTTTATGTTCTCGAAGCCTGTCACGCCCAGGTTGAGTCCGCTCTTTATCTCATCGCGCCTGCCATCGAGCACCATGACCGCCAGCACGTTCATAGCGTACCCGGCCTCGGCAGGGTCCCAGCAGGTGACGGCGGTGGTGCTGCCATCGTCGAGATACGGCGCCGCCACGGATGTCACCGACGTTCCCACCGAGAAACTCCTGCCTATCAGCCCCAACTCCCCTATCGCCTTGCCGGCGCCGGGGGCGTCGTTGCTGCTGGTGCCCAGAAAACCCTTGAGGTCAGGGTACTTTTTCAGCAGTTCCTTGGCGCGCTCGTACGCAACCTCCAGATTGTCCTGGGTTTCCACCCGTTCCTCAGCGATGAGCTCGATGTTCGGATATTTCTCTTGAGCCCTCGATATCGCGCTGGCGGCCCACTCCATGTGGGAAGCGTTGGTGAGGTACGAGACCATCGTCACGAACCTGCCGCTCTCCCCCATCGCCTTCGCGAGCTCGTCCATCATGTACGCCCCGTAACCCACGTTGTCGAAAGCCTCGATGTTGAAATCCATATTCTGCTGGCTCGTCGCCTCGTGAGTTATGACCACTATGCCCTTGTCCATCGCTTTTTTCAGGACCGGTTCGCAGGCGGACGGATCTATGGGGACGACGCACAGGGCGTCTATATCCTGAGCCGCGAGTTCCTCCAGCACCTGTATCTGCTGGGCGGAATCAGTGCTTCCCGGACCCTTTTGATACGCCTCATGTCCGGTATCCGCGGCGAACCGCCGCACTCCTTCCTCCATCCTGATGAACCAGGGGTCGCTGCTCTCCTTGACCACGGTCGCTATCTTGTAAACTTTTTCAGCGGCCTCGGCGGCGCAGGCCGCGGCCGTCATACACGCCAGAACTATCAGGAACAGGAAAAATACGCGGTATCCTCTGATTTTCATGGAACATACCTCCCATATTTAATGTATTCGCCGGAACAACGTCATCTCGCGCGACGCGCGCACTCCATGAAGCGCTTTACACGCACAGGGTCGACAGCGTTTTCAAACACACCTCCCTCCTTGAACGTGGTGCCCACGACCGCCCCGTCGGCCGCAGCCAGTATACCGGCGATCGTATCCTCGCGGCATCCCGTGTTCGCGAAAAGCACCGTGCCCGGCACAGCATCCCTGACCTTCCTCAGTATGCCGCAGTCCACCGAGGAGCCGGCCGTGGGACCGCTTACGCACAGCGCGTCGCATTTGCAGTGAAACACGGTCGTCCTCGCGATTTCCGCTATATCCCTATCCGCCATGTACTTCGCGGCTTCCGGCAATATATTGAATATCAGCTTGACGCCGCCCGCGCCGACCGCTTCCCTGTGCCGGGCGGCCGCGCCGTAATTGGTGTTCCATAAGCCGAAATCGCTGGCGTAAACCCCTGAGAAAACTTCCCGGACGAACCCGGCGCCGGTCGCCGCCGCTATGTCGATGGACGCTTCCCCGTCCCAGAGCGCGTTCACCCCGAACGGCACCCGTATGTCCGGCAGCAGCTGCCCTATGACGCGGGACATCGCCGCCACGGTCTCCTTCCGCACGTCTGTCAGATACGGAAGGCTGAACTCGTTGGAAAACATGACGGCGTCAACCCCTCCATCCTGCAGCGCCGCCAGGTCGCGCCCCGCCGCCTCGACCACCCAGTCCATTCCCTTGTCTTTGTCGAAGCCGGGATCGCCCGGCATGGCTTTCAAATGGCACATGGCAATGATCGCCTTTTCTACGCCGATGACGTCTTTGAGCCAGCTCATAGAGTGAACTCTCCTTCTTGACATGAATTGATCGAAAAGATTTTGTAAGCAGTTGAAATAATAGCATGACCCATATTCAAAAGCAAGTAATTTATTGCGTCAGGTTTGCTATTGGCAATAAAATTTTCTTTTTCCTTGCGTTAAAGTTTCGTTTTGTCTTGACATCTTATCCATGAAGGTGTGTAATATAAAAACAAATTTCCCTCATTTCAAATTTCAAGCCAAAGACGCCTTTATCCGGCGCGAAATTTGAATAAAAGACAGGACGCCCCGTTTGGCAGCGCACGGCGCTGCGGACGCGGATTTGACGCGAAAGCGGAATTAAGGCGGAGCCATTGAGAAAACGCGACAGGATACTGAAGATACAGGAACTGGTCATAGCTCAGGGCGAGGTGCACGTGTCCGATCTCGCCGAGACGTTCCAGGTTTCGTCCGTCACCATACGGGACGATCTCGATGAAATGGCCTCCGGGGGCAAACTCCAGCGCGTCCGAGGCGGGGCGAGGCTCAAAGATTCAGTGGAACAGACTTTCTTTTCCCGCTCTATCCTTCGTCCCGAGATAACCGATTTCAGCCCCGACAAACTTTACGTCGCCCAGCTAGCCGGAATGCTGGTCTGCGATAACGAGTGGATATTCATCGGGTGCGGGGAGACCTGCGCAGCCGTCGCCCAGGCGCTCCTGGACAGGCGGGTCAACGTGGTGACCAATAACATCATGGCCGCAGCCATACTGGCACTCAACGTCAACGCGTCCGTATGCATGCCGGGGGGCAATCTCAGCGGATACGACAGGCACTTTCTGAGCGGGGACATTTTGAACCGTTCCATGAGCCTCCTGAGGGTGAAATACGCTTTTTTCGGAGTGTCTGGGGCGGAATTTTCCGCTGGATTCACCTGCTCCTCCCCTTACGAGCGGGGCGTATTCGAGGCGGTCCGCGGCGTTGCCGACTGCACCGTGATAGTTATGGGCAGCGAAAAATTCGGGATCAAGTCGTTCATGCGCATAGCCGGGCTCGGGGATGTAAATATGATCATGAGCGACGAAGGCATGCCCTGCGAATACCGGAGGCACTTCGCGTCCCTGGGGGTCGCGGCGGCGGCTTCCCCCGGCGACATAGCGGGCCTCGCCGGCGGGTCCGCCTCCCGGAAATAAATTGCGCGCACGGGTTTGCGAAAATTCATGACGCGCCGCGTTATGAACTTTCGCGAACGATATCGGGAGATAAATCCGGAGGTGTTACCTTGGAATACTACATGGGCATAGACATAGGCAGCTACGAGAGCAAGGGCGTCATCATCGGCGCCGGCGGCGAACTGACGGCCGCGTCGGTGCGGAAACACGGCATGGACAGCCCGCGCCCTGGCTGGTACGAACATGACGCCGAGGGAGTCTGGTGGCGCGATTTCTGCGAAATATCCAACGAATTGCTGCTAGAGAGCGGCGTCCCGGCATCTTCGATCGCCGCGGTCGGCGCAAGCACTCTGGGGGCCGACTGCGTTCCGGTGGACGAGCGCTGCCGCCCTCTGCGCAAAGCCATACTCTACGGCATCGACGCGAGAACGACGGACGAACTCAAGTTTCTGGGCGGCTATTACGGGCCGGAAAAGGTGCTGGAGATGCGCGGTTCTCCCTTCGGCTCGGAGGACGCCGCGGCCAAGATACTGTGGATCCGCAGACACGAGCCGGAGATTTTCGCAAAGACGCACAAGTTCTGCACCGGCTCCACCTATATCACGGCAAAACTTACAGGCGAGTACGTGATCGATAATTTCCTGGCGCAGACCTGCTTTTTCCCGATCTACCACGGCGGAAGAATCAGGGAGGACCTCATCGGAGAGTTCTTCCGCCCCGACCAGGTTCCAGAATGCCGGCCCACGACCGATATAGCGGGAAGGGTCACCGCCGCCGCCGCTCGGGAAACCGGCCTGGCAGAAGGGACGCCGGTGACCACCGGTACGGATGACGCGGCTGCCGAAGCCATAAGCGCGGGCATACTCGAATCAGGGGATATGATGGTGATGCTGGGTTCCTCCATGTACCTGATATGTCTCACGGACCGCGAGGTGCGGGACGAACGCATGTGGAGCAGCGGCTATGTCGTGCCCGGCGTTTTCACCATTCAGGGGGCTACCAACAACGCCGGCACCATAACCCGATGGCTCGGGAACAATCTGTATCGGGATTTCGAGTCCTCCGAATCGAACGGGGGCCGTAACGTGTTTGAAATGATGATGGAGACGGCGCAGGACATCCCTCCGGGCTGCGACGGTCTGGTGGCGCTGCCTTATTTCGCGGGGGAACGCAGTCCCATCGGAGACCCGAAGGCAAAGGGCGTTTTTTTCGGTCTGGGCCTGCACCACACGCGCGGCCACATATACCGCGCGTGCCTGGAGGGCGTGGCGTACAGCCTTCGTCAGCACCTGGACATTCTGGAGAGCCTCGGGGCGAGTCCCCGCCGGCTGACGGCCGTCGGCGGCGGAACTAAAAACCCCCTCTGGATGAGGATACTGTCAGACGTGTCCGGCAGGACGCTGAGCACGCCGGTCATAAACGTCGGGGCTTCCTACGGGGACGCGCTGATAGCCACTATAGCGGCGGGACAGAACAAAGGCTTTGCCGGTCTCCGCGGAATCATCCGCACCGGGGCGGTTTACGAACCCGACGCGGACGTACATTCGAAGTATGAAACATATTACGAAATTTTCAGCAGGCTTTACCCTCTGACCCGCGAACTGATGCACTCGATGCCCCTGGGAGCGGAGTGACGTATATGGCGCGGTGGACGAGTTGATTTAGAATTATAGTTACCTGGCGCTGAGGATGCCCAGTATGACGGCCCCGATTATAAAAGCGGCGCACAGCACGATCACTATATCCAGGGTCCGAAGCGATATATCGACGTGTTCGTAGAGGTTGCGGCGCAGGCCTCTTGCCCGCGCCGCCCTTTTTTCGGCGCCGTTATTTTCTGGCGATGTACTTCCGGACATCTATAGCCACCGCGAGAATTATTATCGCGCCCTTGATTATATACTGATAATAGGCATTCACTCCCAGATAGTAGAGGCTGTAGTTGATAACCTGGAGTATGATCACCCCTATCAGCACTCCCGGGATGGTTCCTACTCCCCCGGTGAACGACACGCCCCCTATCACGCACCCGCTTATGGCGTCCAGCTCGTAGTTGAGACCGGTGGCGGTGGTGACGCTCTGGACCCTTCCGGCTTCGAGAAACGCCGCTATGCCGTACAATATCCCGGCTATCACGTACACCGCGAATATATTGAGGGTAACGCTGACCCCGGATACGGCGGCGGCCTCGGGGTTGCCGCCGATGGCGAACATGTTCTTTCCGATGGTCGTCTTGTTCCATATTATCCACATGACGACTGAACAGATGGCAAGATAGATCACGAGATAGGGTATACTGACCGACCCAAGCCGCAGCGAACCGTTGACCGCGCTTATGTACCTCTGGTCGAGGCTCGCCAGGGGCTGCGCTCCGTTCGCCTGGCTGTCGATATAAAGGCACAATGCGCCGTACGCTATCAACTGGGTGCCCAGCGATATTATGAAAGGGTGCATCTTCAAAACGGCGAACCCGAACGCGTTCAAGAGACAGAATACCGCTGCCGCCAAAATCGCCAGGATGAGCGGCAGTATCAGCGGGAGAGGTTCTGTGATGCCTGGGTACATCCGCGACGCGTAAGTGACGCTCTGCAGGAGCGACGCCGATATCGCGGCGCTGCATCCGAGGATGCGTCCCGCCGACAGGTCGGTCCCGGTGTAAACTATCATGCCGGCCACTCCCAGAGCCATTATCCCCCTGGTAGAAGCCTGAGACATGATCTTGCTGAAATTCGAGAAAGAGAGAAATGTCGGGTCCGTCACCACGACGGCGATTATCAGAACTCCCAGTATGAAGTAGAGGGAGTAGTTCAGGAGCCACTCCTTAAAGCGTTCTTTCGATGTCAGCGATAGACCCATCGGGTCACCCCCCTAGACGTATTTGGCCGCAAGGCGCATTATCCCTTCCTGCGTAGCGTCCTTTATGTCGAGTATCCCGGCCGCCCTGCCCCCGGACATGACCATTATCCTGTCGGATATGCCGAGCAGTTCGGGCATTTCGGACGATACGACTATTATGCCCTTCCCCTCGGAGGCCAGATTTATTATCAGCTGGTATATTTCGGCCTTGGCTCCGACGTCGATGCCGCGGGTGGGCTCGTCCAGAAGCAGGACGTCAGGTTTGGTCAAAAGCCATCTCCCTATGATGACCTTCTGCTGATTGCCTCCGGACAGGTTGCGTATATGTGTCCTCTGCGACGGGGTTTTGACTTTCATGCTGTCGACGACCCATTTCGTGTCGCCGTACATCATCCTGCCGGACAGAAAACCATATTTTTTGTAGCTGGCTATATTCGCTATGACCGAATTGAAAGTGACGTCGAGCCCCGCGAAGATGCCCGTGGCCCTGCGTTCCTCCGTGAGCATGGCGAATCCGCTGCGGATAGCCTGCGCGGAATTTTTGTTGTTTACGGGGCGGTTATCCTTGATGATGCGTCCTTTAGCCCGGTGCGCTATGCCGAATATCGTCTCGAGCAGTTCGGTGCGCCTGCTGCCAACGAGTCCCGCGACGCCCAGTATCTCGCCCCTCCGCAGAGTGAAACTGACGTCGCTGCAGGTCGGCGGATACATGCCGGAAAGTCCCTCGACCACCAGGAGCTCGTCCCCCGGGACGTTGGTCTTGGGCGGAAAACGCTGGGTAAGGTCCCTGCCCACCATCATCTTTATTATCTTATCCACCGTCAGGTTCGAAGCCGCCTCGGTGTCTATCCACCTGCCGTCCCTCATTATCGTGACTTCGTCGGATATCTTCAGTATTTCTTCCATCCTGTGGGAGATATATATGACGCCGACTCCGTTCTCGCGGAGTTTGACTATTATCCTGAAAAGGTGTTCCACCTCCTCGTTGGTGAGAGAGCTGGTCGGTTCGTCCAGGACCAGTATCCTCGCGTTGTACGAGACGGCCTTCGCTATTTCTACCATCTGCCGCTGGGAAACGCTGAGCCTGCCCACCGGCGTCCTGGGGTCCGCGTCTATTTCGAGATCGTCGAATATCGCCCGGGTCTTTTCGTACATCTCCCGGTGGCTGACGAAACCCATGCGCTTGGGGAACCTGCCGAGCCAGATATTTTCCATCACGCTGCGCTTTAAAACCTGGTTGAGTTCCTGATGCACCATCGATAAGCCGCCGTCCATAGCTTCCCTGGGTCCGGCAAAACGGACCGGCCTGCCCATGACGAGTATCTCTCCGGCGTCCGGCCTGTATATGCCGAAAAGACATTTCATCAGCGTGGACTTGCCCGCGCCGTTTTCTCCCATGAGCGCGTGAACGCTGCCGGCCCTGAGGCGCAGCTGGGCTTTGTCCAGGGCCTGTACTCCGGGGAATGCTTTGTCGATGCCTTTCATTTCGAGTATGAAAGTTCCGTCGCTCATTTTATTTCCTCTTTTTTTGACTCAATTTCTAACATACCGGAGGCCGCGGGGGCCTCCGGTATGTTTTGCGGAAATTTTTATTTCACATACGGAGAGTAGGGGATGCGAACCGATATCCCCGTATCGTCGAAGGAATATCCGGTCCCTTCCAGAGGAGCTTTGCCTTCTACCATGTTGAGCATTATCTCGGAGACCGCGTTGCCCATGGCCTCGCCGTCCTGTTTTACCGTGCCGCTCATGATTCCTTTGCCGATAGCGTCGACCGCCTGGTCCGTTGCGTCGACCCCGATAACCGGGATGAGCTTATCTCCGCCCTCCACGTTGTAGCCTATGTTCGAGAGGGCAGCTATCGCGCCCATCGCCATCCCGTCGTTGTTCGCTATGACGAGCTCGATCTTGCCCTCGTGAGCGGCGAGAGCGGATTCCATAGCCTGCTGGGCCAGGGCGGTGTCCCAGTTGCAGACGAAGGTCTGCCCTATCTGATCCATCTTGACTCCGTTGGCAACGGCCTGGCTGACGCTGAACTC
>JAISWP010000098.1 GCA_031271065.1 Synergistaceae bacterium | reverse complement strand
TCGTGGAATAGAAACGTTTCCTCGCCGAGAACCAGCCGAAAGCCTTCATGTTAGTATCGTAAGCCGTGGAAGTTCTCGGCAGGGGCTTCAAATCATGGAGGCCCAGGTGATCACTTTATGACTATCATATCCCTGGTAAATTTGTTGAGGGGCTCGGCAGTCCCATCGGCTCTCACTGCCACCAGGTTCTCGATTCTGACCCCGAATTTTCCCGGGAGATAAATGCCCGGTTCGACGCTGAACACGTTGCCCGGCACGAGGGGCGCGTCATTGCCCTCTATTATGTACGGGTTCTCGTGGATAGCGATGCCCACTCCGTGACCGAGCCTGTTCAGGAAGCAGTCCCCGTAGCCCGCGTCCGCGATTACGCGGCGAGCCGCCCGGTCGACATCCTGGCCGGTCGCTCCGGCTCTGACCGCCGCTTCTCCGGCTTTCTGCGCCTCCAGGACGATCCCGTAGACTTTTTTCATCTCGGCGGTGGGCTCCCCTATGCAGAAGGTGCGGGTCATATCCGAACAATATCCCCTGTACCGGCAGCCCATGTCTATCACCACGAAGTCCCCGCCGCGTATTTCCCTGCCGCTGCCCTGATAGTGCGGCATGGACCCGCCGGGACCGCTCGCCACTATCGGGGAAAACGACAGCCCTTCCTCGTCCTGTTCGGCAAAAAGTTCGAGAAGGCGGTCCCGGACGTCGCGCTCTTTCATGCCGGGTTTCAGGAATTTCGAGATATCTTCCATGACGGCGTCCGCTATGGCGCCGGCGCGTCTCATATTCTCCAGCTCGGTCTCGTCTTTTCTGCTGCGCAGAGGCGAGAGGGTCTCCGCTCCGTTTACGTAGTCCGCGCCCACGGCTTTTTTCATTTCGATCAGATCGACTGCCCGCACTCCGTCGTTTATCGCTATTTTCCCCGCCCCGATCCCTAACTCGCGGCATCCGCCCCTGAAAGCCTCGTGAAAACCCTCGTGATCCGCCCATATTTTGTGAGAAACTGATTCTCCGAGAGCATTGCGCATTTCCTCGCCGTAGAGCATAGGGACAAGGGCGAAACATTTCCCGTCTTTGGAAATCATCAAGCCCTTCGGCCTTTCGTCGTCGAACAGCTTCAGATCGGCGAGATATTCCATGTCCGCGGACGGCCCGGCGAAAATCGCCTCCAAACCGTCTGTGCGCAGTATTTCAGCAAGTTTTCCGATCCTGTCGGTGTGCAGCATGATCTGATCCTCCGATTTTTTAAATTATTTTGTAAAAAGATATAAGAATTTCCCGACCGCGGGCGGGAGTTTTTCCCTCCACGATTATAAACCATATATGCCCGCCGGTGTTCGATTTTGGGGAGGCGTGAGATGATTTAGGGCGGACGTTCAGTGAAATGCCAGATCAAAACAATACGGGCATATTTCGCGCGCTTATCTTGACTAAATCAGGCTGCTAATAAGATTACATAAATCGCTTGATGCAATAAAATAGAAAAAAACCAGTATTTTTAATTAAACATACCCCGTAAAATTATGTAATTAGAAGAAGTTTTTATATTTTTACGTAATTATTACCCTATTTATCATTAAACGTGTTATTATTGCAGTACGGGGTGACAATCCAAAGTTTGTACAAGGTACGGTTTGGAGTTCACAGTATCAACAACCTGCAGGATGTTGGACAGAACGGCTGGTATTAAGAATCACCAGCACGTAGAGGTATCACTGTGCAGCTGTGAAACTCCAAGGCAAAGCCACGGGGAATGTCTTTGCTTTAAGCCGCTTGTACAAAGATGCGGAGTTATAAAGGGGTGAGTGATGTAATGAAGTCGATACATTTATTGATAGTCGAGTCGGATCTGATGGTGCTGTTTTCGATAGGCCAAGTCATCAGGTATTTCGACAACTATCTGGTAGTGGATAAAGTCGAGCATGCCGATGAAGCGATAGAGCGCATGAAAGTCGTTCCGATGGATCTTGTGATCGTAGGCGGACAGGAGAACATTGACAATTGGCGGAACCTGATGGGCCTGCAGCACAAAGCTAGAATAATCCTTCTGGCACAGAATCCCACGAGGGAATTCATTCAGGAAGCGGTGGCCTGCGGAGCATGGGATGTCATCATGAGGCCGGTCGCTCCGGAAAGGCTGCGCTTTTCCCTCGAGATGTTCCGCTATCGTTTCATGTACACCGAGGCGTTGGACTTCCCTGTACAGCAGGAGAGACTGGACGCGATATTCTTCCCGCGGGAGAGGCATCAGAACGCAGCCACCGGCGCGGTGAAAAACAGCGAGATGCTGGACAAGGTCATGCAGCTCATAGAGGAACACGACGGACCGCAGTCCGCCGGCGAGATAGCCGAGATACTCAACGTCTCCAGGATCACCGTCAGGAAGTACTGCGAGGCGCTCGTAAATACAGGCAAGCTGCACGTCAAAAACAAATATCAGGCCAAGGGCCGTCCGATCAAACAGTATTTCCTGGTCTGACAAATCTTAGGACAGGCGGTACGGAGAAAGGGGCTCAAGCGAAAGCGCGGCCCCTTTTTACAGCGCTGAAGAGGGACGCAGGCGGCGCATCCCTCTTCAGCGCGATTAATTTTATCAGACGTTACCGCGGGTTTAAATCAAATCTGCCGGACGCAGGACTGACGCGAGATCATTTGAACGCCGCTCTGGCCGCCTCGCGGGATATCTCGATACCCAGTTCGATATCCTCGAGCGGAACGTTGAGCGCGGGACGGAAACGCACGGTATGGGTGCCGCAGGGCAGGATCAGCATGTGTCGCTTCGCGCACTCGGCAAGGAATTTCGCGCGGAGTTCCGGGGTCTTTACGTCGTAGGCGCACATGAGGCCCTTTCCGCGCACGTTCGAGATAAACTCCGGAAATTCGCCGCGCAGTTTCTCGAGTCCCTTGATGAGCGCCGGACCCGCGGTATTCGATACGTAGTCCAGTATATGCTCGTCGCGGTATATTTCGAGATACCGCGCTCCCCTCACCATGTCAGCCACATTGCCCCCCCATGTGGAGTTTATGCGGCTGGATACTTTAAAGCAGTTGTTCTCGATTTCGTCCACTTTCGGTCCCGCGGCGATGCCGCAGACCTGGGATTTTTTGCCGAACGTGAAGATGTCCGGAGCGACGTGATACTGCCATGCCCACATCTTTCCCGTTATGCCCATACCGCACTGGACCTCGTCGAATATCAGCATCATCTCGCGCCGGTCACATATCTCTTTCAGACTCCGCAGGAACTCGGTGCGGAAGTGATTGTCCCCGCCCTCCCCCTGTATGGTTTCGATGACGATCGCGCAGTGCCCGTCCGGGTCGTTCCCGATGGCGTTTGTTATCTGCTTTATCGCCTGGGATTCCAGCCACTGGGTTATCTCGAGATTGGACTCCAGGGGGAAAGTGATCTTGGGGTTGATGATCCTGGGCCAGTCGTTGAATTTGGCGAATCGCTGATGCTTGTTGGGGTCGGCGGTGTTGGTGACGGACAGCGTATATCCGCCGCGCCCGTGAAACGCCTCGTTGAAGTGGATGATCTTCGTCCCCTTCGCGCCGGATATCGCCTCCCCTGGCGTTATCGCTCCTCTTGCCAGGAGTTTCTGGACTTTCCAGTCCATAGCCACTTTGAAGGCGTTCTCGACGGCCAGAGTGCCGTAGTCGACGAAAAACAGGTGATCGAACCCCTCTGGGCGGGCGAGTTCGCCGAACGTCTTGACGAACTCGCCCATCTCCAGGGTGCAGATATCTGAGTTCGCCACCTTGTTGATGGCGGCGCGGAATATCTTCTCCTTGAATTCGCCGCTGCATAATTTGTCGTGGTTCATGCCGAACGGAGCCGAGGCGAAGAATGTGTAAAAATCGAGCCAGTCGTCTCCGGTGCGGGAGTCAATGACGTGGCTGCCTTTCGACCTTTCCATGTCGATCACTATGTCGTAACCGTCGCGAAGCATGTACTTCTCGATTGCCGGAAAGACCTCGGCCGGTGTGACCCTGAATTTCTCTGTCATTTCCATACCTCCATGATATATAGTAATGATGATTTTCTGCTGATACGGAGTCCCGCCCTTTTCTAAACCCGGGCGCCGCGGGTTTAAATCAAACCCGCCGGGCGGGGAGACGACTTAAAACCAACGCGGTGTTTCGCCAGGATACGGTTGATCTCGTCATAGCCGTGAAACTCTCCGTGATTCATGCCGGGACACGACAATGCGTAACTGTCCCACAAAAATTTGTCGCCGAGAAGATCGGGCCAAAATGGAAACGCGGAGCACTGCGACGGCCTGACCGCGTAAATTTTACAGCTTGCCCTGCCATTGTCAGTATGTAAAAAGACGCAATCGAAGTTTAACTGCTCCCGCAGGGACAAGACCCCATATTTTTCCCAGGCCCAGGACCCGAGAAATTCCTCCGTCGATATGCCCAGTTCGTCAGACATGGCTTCCAGTTCCCGGTCCGTAAAGCTGACTGAGCCCGGTTCACGTCCGCAGCAGGCCCCGCATTGGAGGCAAGAAAAATAAAGCCCGCCGTGCCACCATACGTCTTTGTTTTTTTCGCGCCGGCCCCCCGTCATGACAGAGCCCTTCGCATATAACCGCGCGACCTGACGAGCCAGCATATCCCGACCGCCACCGCGGCGATTCCGGAATATGTTCCAGCCCCGAGCAGGAACAGCCCTCCGCCGGGGCGCAGGCGATCGAAAATTATACGATAAAGCCCGTAGGTCACGAGGAATAACGGGAATAACACGGCATTTCCGGGAAACTCTGACTTCGACCTGAGTTTATTTTCGATCAGCAGCAGACCCGTCCCGATGACGAACGCGGCGAATGATTCAAACAGCTGAGAGGGCCAGACGGCAGTGTCCGGCGCCCGAGGAAACCTGACGCCCAGGACGGAATCGGTCGGCAGCCCTTCGCAGCATCCGTTGAGGAAGCACCCCCATCTTCCCAATGCGAGCATGAAAGCGCACGGGAGGGATGAGGACTCGGCGAATCTTTCAACCGAGAGGCCGAGCTTCCTTATCCTGTACAATCCCAGGAGCCCGCCTCCGATGAACCCGGGGCCCGATGAGACGCCGCTCTCCCAGAAACGCAGTATGGAAACCGGGTCTGAGGCGTACCTCCTCCAGTTGTCCAGGTATCCGCCAAGCGCGGCCCCTATGAAAACTCCGGCCAGCGTCCACCGCAGAATGTCCGAGGCGTCGTCGGCCGCTATGCCGTAAAGACAAGACGCGCGCCGCCTGGTCCATAGGACCATAAGGCACAGGGCGGCGCTCCAGATGACGTAGTAGGTGTCGAGCAGCCCGAAAAGTTTCGGATACATCAGGCAGGACGGGGACGGCGCCTGCGGAAGTTCCTGCGGCGCTCCGATTGCCCGCTGGGATAGACGACTATCCTGCGGAGCGGTTCCTCCCCCTCGGAAGACGTCGTTATCTCTTTATTGTCCTGGAGAGCCATGTGGATTATCCGCCTCTCCCAGCTGGACATCGGCTCCAGGCTCACCGGGGCCCGTCTGTGGATCACTTCCCGGGCGACGCTTTCGGCCAGGTGCACGAGGCTTTCTTCCCTGCGGGCGCGATATCCGGCGCAGTCGAAGCGTATTTTCGGGACAGACTGATCCGTCCTGTATATGAGGTTGGTCAAAAACTCGTACGCCTTGAGGGTCTCCCCGTGACGCCCTATCACTATGGCGGAGTCGTCCCCTTCGAGGTTTATCGTGTAATCGCCGCCCAGCGCCGCGGTCAGGCTCAGTTCGGACTGGCTTAGGATAGAATTGGCAAAATCCCTTGCGTGAAGATACATGAGAGGGGCTTTCGTGGACACCCGCAGCTTCATTTTTTTGCCCAAAAGACCGAACAGGCGTCTGCCGTCGTCTATGACGTCCACTTCCAGGTCGCCGGCGGACACGTTCCAGAGCCCTGACGCGGTCTCCTTCGCGGCGTCCGCTGATTTCGCGTCCAGGATCATCGATTCTGTCCGCAGCAATTCCGAAGTTTCTTGGGTTTCAGCGCTCGTCATTTCTTTTTCCTCTTGCCGTCATCGCAGTTGTCCTCAGCTTCTTCGTATTCGTATTCATCGTATTCGTCCTCGTCAACATATACATACTCATACTCGTCGTCATCTTCGTCCTCGTCTGGGGCGGTCTCGAGGATTTCTCCCCTGCCGTCTATGGGTTTGTTCTTATAAAGAACAGGTTTTTTCTCCAGTTCGATTTTGGTGCGCTTAGTTATGACATACTGCTGGACTATGCCTATGAGCGACGACGTTCCCCAGTAGACCACGACCCCACCCGGAAGGCCCAGGCACATGAAAGCCATGAAAAACGGCATGATTATATTCATGGTGGCCATCTGCGGGTTGTCGGCAGCTCCGCTCATCTTCTGCTGAAACCAGGTCATGAAGCAGATGACGCCGGTCAGGACGAGCCCCGGCAGATACATTCCGACGTCAAGAAGCCCGGCCGGATGGGACGTGATGCCCCGGAAGATATCTCCTATCCCGGCTCGGGCGCCGGCGGCCACGGTCTGCTGCATAGCCGCGGCGAGACCGTCGAATACCGAATATTCCAGCCGGATCCCCAGGAAAGCGGCGTTTGCCGCCACTTCGTAGTTCATCAGCACCTGAAACAGAACTATCATCACCGGCAGCTGAACCAGCAGAGGCAGACAGCCGGCCATCGGATTCACGTTGTTCTCCCGGTAGAGGCGCATCATCTCCTCGTTGAGCTTTTCCTTTTTGTCCTTGTACTTTTCCTGGAGCATCTTCATGCGAGGCTGCAGTTTCTGCATCCGCGCCATGCTCACCATCTGCTTCTGGGACAGCGGATAGAGCAGAAGCCGCACGATGATTGTGAGAAGAATTATAGCTATCCCGTAAGAACCCGTCAGATTTTGAAAAAAACCCAGCACGCCAAGCATAAGGCCGCTTGTCATAGCCTTTAAAGAGGCCCACAGACCACCCAAATCATTCACCTTCCCCGAAACGATTTCCCTTAATGAAACTCATCCGGCACATGGTCTATCCCGCCCGGATGCCACGGACCGCATCGCGCAAGGCGGCGGACCGTCAGAATGACCCCCCTGATGAAACCATGCCTGCTGAAGGCTTCGAGCGCGTACTGCGAACAGGACGGATAAAACCTGCAATGAGGGCCGAGTATGGGAGATATATACCTGCGGTACGCTTTTACGAGCGCGATAGCCGCGGTATTCGGAATATTTATCCGCCGTCCGCCAGCCAGTTCGCTCCGCCCCAATCAGGATCGAGCAGTTCATTGCGTTCGAATACGCCCGCCATGTCCCGGTAAACCGCGGCCGCGTCAGTGCGAAGAGCGCGCTCGCGCAGAGAAGCGACGATCCACAGCCCGTCCCGTGTCCACGGCAGTATCCTCCTGAGCGACTCGCGAAGCATCCTGCGCCCCCGCGCGCGCATCACCGCGTTCGCGATCTTCTTCCCGACCGCGACGCCGACCCTTGTCCCCGTGTCCCTGTATAAATAACAAATCCGCACCAGCTCGCCCTTCGACTGACGGCCGGCGCGGAATACTGCGTCGAATTCCCACGAATTTTTCAGGCGCATAGACGAAGCGTAAGGGAATGATGCCGAACGGTTCGTCATCTATTATGCAGAGCCAGAGAACAGAGCGCAGTTACACGGCAAGACGGCGTCTGCCTTTGCGTCTGCGGCTGCGAAGAATACGGCGGCCGCTCGGAGAAGCCGAACGCACGAGAAAACCCATGCGGCGTTTTCTTCTCGTATTGTGCGGCTGGAATGTCCTTTTCACGCGCTAACACCTCCCGAAACCTTGCAATTCGCAAAACAACCACGGTACTATATCACAGAATGCCACGCCGGACAACTACCGCCGCTTCGTTAAATTATATAATATTTACGCCGAAAAACATATCAGGGAGAGTTATCGGGCAGGAGGCGGAGATCGGTGAAATACTTTAAAAAATACGCGAAAATATGTCTCGCCGCGGCGGCGGCTGTGATTTTGTGCGCGGCGTTTTCATGCACCTCGGAGGCGAAGGTGAAAAAACCGGCAATGCCACCATACAGACCGAGCGGAATAATCCCGGGCACGGACCTGAAATACGAACGCCTGGTGGTAGACGATTCCGGCGCGGTGTCGATATACATAGTCAACGAGCGCAGCCACGGGGTGTACTTCTCATCCAACTTCACTTTCATGGACAGCAAGGGCGGCTATCTGACGGGCTTTACCGTGAAAGGGTTTGCCCCCGCCGGCAGAAAAGTCAGGTACACGATGGAACTGGACGATCACAAAAAACTGAAAAAGGCTTCGGTCATGAAGGTGCTGGGGAGATCGGGGCGCACGGGCAAGACCCCCGAATACGGGGAAGCAGAGGACGAATAGAGTAAGTTCGTTTACTGGAATGAACAGCCTGCATCCCGTTTTGAAAAAAGCGATACTGCTCGGCCTTTTTTTCGGAATGGGGTTTGCCTCCGGCTTTTTTTCCGGTTTTTTCTACGCCGGCACGATCCCAGAACCCGCGTTTCCCGCGCCGGGCGGCAAACAGAGCGCCGAGATAACAGAGCCCCCCGCCGAGATCCGGCCCGACGCCCCGGCGGTCGCCTCGGGCGAACCGGAGACGCCTCCTTTGCCGATAAAGGGAAATATAGACCTCGAGCTCATCGACAGCTGGATGGACTCCGACGAAAACGGCCTTTACATAACCGGAACCGTGAAAAACATATCGTCCCACTCCTTCGACGCGGTCCGCGTCGCATTCGATCTCTGCGACAGCGGAGGGAAACCGTACACGACCGTGACGGACAGAAACAGCGAACTTATGGAACCGGGCGACGAGTGGGGCTTTACCATTTACATCCATTACACGGACATCGAAAAATTATCCGCGTACCGCCTGCAAAGCATCATGGGAGTCACCAGGCGATAGGCAGGCCGTTTTAAAATCCGCCCGCGTACCGATTTTATTTCCCGCCCCCAAAAAAAATCGAGCCGCAAGCCTTGACGAATCCGCCGCCTTTTTATAGGATACACAGGCATGAGTGTCCGTAGCTCAGCTGGATAGAGTGTTGGCCTCCGGAGCCAAAGGTCCCGGGTTCGAATCCCGGCGGGCACGCCAGTGATATCAAGGGTTTGTGGGATTTCCCGTAAGCCCTTTTTTAATGTCTGGACTCCGTATGGACTCCGGGAAAATTTGAATAGTTTGCGCGGAAAAAAGAAGGCCGGCTCCGGGATATCCCGGCGGCCGGCCTGTATGAAAGGATGCTGGAAAGGATTCAGG
>JAISWP010000040.1 GCA_031271065.1 Synergistaceae bacterium | reverse complement strand
AGAACATCGCGGTGGTCTACAAGGACGGTCTCGGGATCGAAGCGTCGCCTCCCGAGGCACTCAAGTGGTACCTGATAGCACAGAAGTGCGGATATCCGGCGGAGGCGCTGGCGGAGGTGACCGCCGACCTGAAGCGGCAGCTGAGCGAAGATCAGCAGCGGAAGGCCGACACCGACGCGAACGCCTGGATAGAGTCGGCGAGGGCGGCGCTTTCAGCGGCGAACCGCTGATGATGGATACGCGGAAAAAGCGTCTGTAAAAGGGGGAGAGCCGCCTCACGCCTGTCCCCGAAGGGTTGGTTTCAGCAGAAAGGTGACGACGGCTCTTTTCACCGGACGTTTCTCATACTGTTTACATCCGCGGCCCGAGGGCATTAAAAACAACGCCCGCGTCTGCCGCGCGGGAGCATGACTTGAGATTGGACGCCGGTGCGCGGTGTGCTAGAGGTACTTTCCCTTGACGTTCTCGCGCTCTTCTTTCTGGAGGGCCAGTCTTTTTCTGTACTCGGACGGCGTGATGCCGGTGAATTTCTTGAATATCCTGCAGAAGTAGTTGTGCTCCTGGAAGCCCACCAGGGCGGATATGTCCGTGATCGAGCTGTCCGGTTCACCCAGCATCCTTTTTGCCTCTTCCAGGCGTTTGTGGAGGATGTACTGGGAAAAATTCACTCCCACCTCTTTTTTAAAGAGCCTGCTGAAATAGTAGCTGCTTAGCGAGACCGCTCCGGCAACAGATTTCAGGCTGATGTTCTCCCCGAAGTGATAGTCTATGTGTGAGAGGGCTCTTGTTATCTCCTGGGACATTATGTTGGAAGGGTAGAAACGGAGGCGCTTTTTCTGCCTCGGCGAGATGCGGGCGGCGGCCCTGCTTCTGTTCTCGCACCTTTCGACGGTGCTTATGATCTGCTCGGCCCTTATCGGTTTCAGCAGAAATTCGCTGACCACCGACGAGGCGTGAAGTTTCAGGTCGTCTCTGCCGCGCAGACAGCCCTCGTCCCCGCTGGTCAGAATTATGGCTGCGTCCCTGTCGGTCTGGCGTATCCTCCAGGCGGCCTCGAGCCCTCCCATCTCTCCCATGCAGCAGTTCAGGAAGATCGCGTCCGGCTTCATCACGGAACAGATGTCGACGGCCTGAGAGCAGGTGCAGCACTCTCCGACTATCTCCGTGTCGCCGAGATCCCGCAGCACCTCTTTTATGAATTCCCTCTCCAGGTACTCGTCGTCGGATACCACTATTCTGTACATCAGCCCGCCTGTTCCATCCCGCCGTCGTGGACATTTTTGCGCATGGAAAACTCCATGCGGACTATGACTCCGCCGTCCGGGTTTTCTGCGAAACGGAGCTTGCAGTCGTCCCCGTAGAAATATTTCAGCTTCCTGTAAAGGCTGAGTATCCCCGAACCCGAAAGTTCCTGGGGGGAAGCGGCCAGCCTGTCCGCGTCGTTTATGAACTTCATGCGGTCTTTCGTCATGCCGGCGCCGTCGTCGGATATCTCGAAGCATATCCTGCCGTCGCTCCTCCACCCGCGCACTTTCAGCATCCCCAGGTTGTCCTTTTTCTCCAGCCCGTGGCGCACCGCGTTTTCCACGAGCGTCTGAACGGACATCGCGGGGGCCAGATACTCCGAGATGCCGGCGTCGACGTCCGCCTCGAAGGAAATCAGTTCGCCGAATCTCGCGCGCTGTACGAACATGTAGTTTCTGACGTTCTGCATCTCCTGCCCGATCGTCACTAAAGGCTCGGCGCTTCGCATGGAGTATCTGAGCATGTCGGCTATGGCGTAGATGATATCCTCGGCCTTCCTGGCCCCCTCCATGTGCGCCTGCCGTCCGGCGGCGGAGAGCGCGTTGAATAGAAAATGAGGCGCGGCCCTGGAATGGGTCATGGTCATCTCCAGTTCGTCGATGCGCCGCCGCAGCTCCTCCTGCCGTCTGCCTTCCTCCAGAAGGCGCGCGCTCTGTCTTCTCGCGTAAAACTGGTCCACGACGAAGTCGACTATGGAGCTGAGAAGGTTTGCCGTGTCCTTGATCCGGCGGACCGGGAGGACCGGTATTTCGCCGTGCAGTTCCCGGAGTTCGGGGTGAACCGTGAAAAGATCGTCGCTCTGTTCGAGGAGGCGCGTTTTGAGGCCCGTATCGTCGTCGGCTTTCACCTGTCCGCACATGACGGAGGCTACATATTCCCCCTCGACTATTATGGGTACGGAGAAGTCTATGAGGCCGGCGTGGCAGCGATGTATACAGAGCGAGCCCTTGCGCACTGCCTCCAAGGCCGAATGGGCGTCGGACTGACAGCAGTAGTTGTAGAAAAATTCGTCCTCGCGGAGTTTTGTGCAGAATCTCGAAAAATTGCTGTATTTCAGGACCGGCTTACCCTGAAAATCGACTGTGATCGCGGCGAAACCTGTGGCGGACGCGAACCTGTCCTGTATCTCCTGCAGCAGGTCCAGTGAAATGATCTCGCTCAGTTTCAAAACGGTCCACCCCTTTCCCAAAGCATGAGCGTAATCACGCGCATTATAGATAAAAGGCGGCGCGCAGTCAAAAACCGACGTGCTGGCGCGATGAGGAATAA
>JAISWP010000032.1 GCA_031271065.1 Synergistaceae bacterium | reverse complement strand
TGAGCGCGGCGGTGACGCCGATGACGGGCGACGAGTGGGTGCAGGACAGCAGGGTTCTCATATTGACCGCCCGCACCCTTCCCTTCGTATCTCCGGCGCTGGAAAAGGCGGGGCTGATGCCGGATCTCAAAGCCATTCAGGACGAGGCTGTGGATTACGTCCTGCGCCAGGCCGGCCGCACGGTGCTCGGCGCCAGCGGCGATATCGTCCTCCCTCCGCCGGCGAGCGAAGACGTCGTTGAAACGTACGTGGAGAGCGTCCGCTCTCAGATACCAAGCGAAGACGCGGGCCAGTGAACTGACGCGCGGCGGGCTCCGCGATCTCACGTTATGATAATAAACCCGTCCGCGCAAAAATCGCTGGAGATAGGGAAAATTTTCGCAATCATAGGGCGTGACTGCAGGAGCGATCTCGGCACTTCCCGCCTCGAATCCATCTCTCCCGCGAAAGACACCGAAGAACTTTCCTCCCGATTCGAGCTTTTCGCCGCCGTCGAGCAATACCGCGACACCCGCGGAGAGCTGCCCTGGAACGGCAGGATGTCTTCCGTAGTCCATATGATCCGAGACGCCGAAAATTCCGGAATGATGCTTGGAGAGGAACTGCTCTGTGTCAGAAGGCTGATGCAGGGGGCCTCCCGTCTCAAGGAAGCGCTGACCGAAGCCCGGCGCGACTGGCCGATTTTCTCCATCCTGATCAGAAACCTGCACGACTTTTCCCGCGAGGACTCATCTCTTGCCGTCGTCGACGAGGACGGCAGGCTCCAGGACGGCGCGTCGGACCGGCTCAGGCGGACGCGGGAGCAGATGAGGCGCGTGAGGGATCAGATACGCCGCAAGGGGCAGGGGATACTGTCGGACCCTCATCTGGCGAACATGCTTCAGGAGCGCGTTCTCTCCCTGCGGAACGGAAGACATGCCGTTCTGGTGCGCCAGGACGCCGTGCCGAACTTTCCCGGCATGGTGATCGACAGGTCCGGTTCCGGCAGCAGCGTATACATGGAGCCCAGCGCCCTCACGGCCCTGAACAACGAACACGCCGCCGCCGCCCTGGACGAAAGCGCCGAGGAGCGAAGAATTTTACATAAACTCACGGAACTCGTCATGGGCCGCGCCGGGGCCATTGCGGACGCCGAGGGAACGCTGGGGCAGATAGATCTCTTTTACGCGCTCTCCGAAAAGATCAGGAGGGACAGGTGGCGCGTCCCGGCGCTGTCCGGCCGCGCCGAATTCAATTTCCGCCGCGCCCGCCATCCGCTGCTGCGGCAGCCGGTCCCGATAGACATATCCTGCGGGGAAAGTTTCCGGATACTGGTCGTCACGGGCCCCAACACCGGAGGCAAAACCGCCGCCCTCAAGACCGCCGGGGTATGCGTCTGCCTCGGCTGGTTCGGATTCCCCATACCGGCGGGAGAAGAATCGGTCCTCGGGCGAATAGACGATATATCGAGCGATATAGGGGACGAGCAGAGCATAGAACAGAACCTGTCTACGTTCAGCGCCCACGTATCTCAGATCACCATGATACTCCGAAGCGCCTCGCCCCATTCGCTCGTCCTGCTGGACGAACTGGGCGCCGGCACCGACCCGGACGAAGGAGCGGCCTTGGGCATAGCCATACTCGACTCTCTGGCGGGCAAGGGTTCGCTGGTGCTTGCCACCACTCACCACAACCCGATAAAACACTACGCCCTCACCTGCCCCGACGTCGAGTCCGCGTCCGTTGAGTTCAATACCAGCACACTCTCCCCCACTTACCGGCTGCTCGTCGGCATACCGGGGCGCAGCAGCGCGCTTCTCATCGCCGAAAAGCTGGGAATGCCCCGCGAGGTGCTCCAAAGGGCGCGGGAAGCCCTATGCCGCAAAGAGGCCTCCGTGGAGGAGATAATGGGAGAGTTGCAGGAAAAGCGGACGGCAATTGAACAGGAGAGCGAGCGTCTCGAAAAGACGCGGCACGAGATAGAGCGCACCAGGACCGAGTACGAGTCGGAGCTCCGCGCTCTTTTGTCCAGGAGGGACAAACTGCTGGAGGAGGCCGACAAAAAAGCGGCGGGGATAGTCGAAAACGCCGACAGGGCGGCCAAATCGCTGATAAAGACGATGGAAGCCTCAGCCCGTCCGTCCGCCGACAGAAAACTCGAACGCACGAAAAAACACTTCGGCATGATAAAAAAACAGGCGGAACTCAGGGAGGAAGAGCGGCTGTCGCATCTTTGCAAGCCGGACGACCGTCCTCTCGAGGAGGGGGATAACGTCGTGCTGGCGGGAAGCTCCGCGGGGGGGGTCCTGGGCGAGATAAGAAAGGACAGGGCGATCGTGATATCCGGAGCCGCCAGAATGGAGCTGCCTTTAAAGATGCTGAGGCGGGCAGCGGGGGATGAAAACAGGGCCGAGCGCAAAGGGCGCACACGAAGCGGAGTAGTTTTCACCTCCTGGGACGGGTCTGCCGTTAAAATAAATCCGCCTCCCTCTCCGGTGGGCGTACCCGCTTCGATAATGATACGGGGCATGACGCTGGACGAGGCGATGCCGCTGGCGGAGCGCTATCTGGACCGGGCCTACAGGGCCGGTTACGGTGAGGTGTCCGTGATCCACGGCAGGGGAGAGGGAATACTGAGGCGCGAGGTGCAGTCCCTGTGCAAGAGCCTCCCATACGTGGAGAGTTTCAGGCTGGGCGAGGCCGGCGAAGGCGGTTTCGGGGTGACAGTAGTACGATTCAAAAGATGACGGCGCCCGCGGAAGCAGAGGATCCCCGGACGGCGCATATTGACGTCAAAGCGCCTGGTCCCCTCGCTCGGAGGGACCAGGCGCTTTAGCGGTCACGCCCGCAGACCGATTATCTCGTCTCGGGCCTGCGCAGATACCACTCGGCGACTATCGCGCCCGCCACGTATATGGAACTGTACGTGCCTACCGCTATGCCGACGAGAAAGGCGAAGGAAAGGTTGGATATCACCTCTCCGCCGAAGACGAACATCGCCGCCACCGGCATCAAAGTCGTCAGCGAGGTGAAGATGGTGCGCGTCAAAGTCTGGTTTATAGAGGTGTTCACCAGTTCCAGGATGCTGCGGGTGCGAAGCTGGTTCCAATTTTCGCGTACCCGGTCCAGCACCACTATCGTGTCGTTGAGCGAATAACCGATGACCGTCATGACGGCCGCTATGAAGGACGTGGATATCTCGCGCCCCGTAAAGCTGTACACGCCCAGCATTATTACGGCGTCATGGGCGAGAGCCAGCACCGCCGCCACGCCGAAGCGGAAGCGGAAGCGGAAGGCCATGTAGACGAGGATAGCGGCTATCGCGAAACTTACCGCCACAGCGGCCTGTCTGCGCAGCTCCTGCCCCACCACCGGTCCGACTTCGTCTATCCTGACTATGACCACCGAGCCGAACCTGGCTTCGAGAGTGCTGAGTATCTCGCCCCTGACCGCGTCGGAAGAATCCTGATAGCGCAGCAGGATATCGCTCTCGTCATAGACCTGTATCGTAGCCTGTCCCTGCCCCGCTTCGGACAGGGCCGCTCTGATCTCCCCGACGTCGACGGGCTCCTGAAAGCGCAGCTGCAGCGCGATTCCGCCGGAGAAGTCGACGCTGTAATTGACGCCCTTCACCGCTAGAGAAAACAGGCTCAGCAGTATGAGCGCAGCGCTGAACCCCACGGCGATGAAGCGGTATTTCATGAAGGGCAGTTTCAGTTTGGAAGCGTCATAAGCCGCCATCTAATCCACCCCTCACAGAACCAGATTTTTGCGGTAACGCAGCATTACCTGAAGCAGCGCCCGCGTCACTACTATATTTCCGAACATGGAGGTCATAACCCCGAGACTGAGCGTGACCGCAAATCCCCTGATGGGTCCCGATCCGAAATAGAAAAGCACCACCGCCGCTATGAGGGTGGTGATGTTGGAGTCGAGGATGACCACGAGCGCCTTGCGGAACCCGGAGTCGAGCGCGGCCAGTATAGTCCTGCCCGCCCTGTACTCCTCCTTCATCCGTTCGTATATGAGGATGTTGCCGTCCACCGCCATCCCGATGGTGAGTATTATCCCGCCGATTCCGGGCAGAGTGAGCGTCGTGCGCAGCATGATGACGGCGGCCATCAAGAGCAGCATGGCCGTGGCCAGCGCCAAGTTCGCCGCTATCCCCAGCATACCGTAATAGACGAGCATGAATACGGCCACCAGGACGGCTCCTATCATTCCGGAATAAAGCCCTGATTTTATGGAGTCCTCGCCCAGAGTCGGGCCGACGGAACGGTTCTCCATGACCTCGACGCTCAGCGGAAGAGCCCCGCCTTTCAGCATGATGGCGAGCCTGACGGCTTCGTCCTCGGAAAATCGGCCGGTTATCCTTCCCTCGCCGCTTATTTTGGTCTGCACCACCGGCGCCGACAGGATCACGTCGTCCAGAACTATCGCAATCTGGCGGCCTATGTTCTCGCCGGTCGCCCGCTCGAAGGCGGCCGCTCCGGCGCTGTTGAACCTGATCGAGACGGAGGGCTGCCCCAGTTCGTCGCGGGTCATCCTGGCGTCTTCCAAGTCCCTGCCGGACACGTATATCTCTCCCAGAAGGTACGCCCTGCCGTCCTGCTCGTCGTATCCGAGAAACAGCGACGGGTCGTTCCTCGATTCCTCCTCCCGCGCCTTGAACTCAGCCGCTTCCCTCTCAAACGCCGGGTAGAGATCGTCGGAGTAGATCTTGACCTTCGCGTTGTAGTCCTCGTCCGAACGGTAGTTGACCCGCTCCACTTTGGGAGGAGGCACCGGACCCGTGGCCGCCACCTGCCGGAACTGGAGCAGGGCCGTGCGCCCTATGAGCTCCAGAGCGGCCTCCGGGTCGTCCATCCCGGGCAGGTCGACAGCGACTCTGTCGGTTCCCTCGCGCTGAATCTGCGGCTCCGCTATGCCGTACTGGTCGACTCTGCTTCTCAAAACCTCCATGAGGCTTTCGATATCGCCGGCGCTCGGCGCGCTCCCGTCAGGATTTTTCGCCTGAAGGACTATGTGCGCGCCGCCCTTGAGATCGAGACCGAGCCTCACCCTTCCCTGAATCGGAAAAACCGCCGCGAGGGAAGCGACCAGGACGATCGCTATGACCGCCAGCCTCACCTTATCCTTCTTTAACATAAATCACGCGCCTCCCGGTAGTCACTCTTCTTTTGGCGTCCGCGGGGCTTCGGTTTCAGTTCCGTTTTCCGCCTCGGGCGAGACGTCGGAATCGTTCATGAGAGCCTCGTTCTCCTCCGGCGACACACCCTCTTCCAGCGCCTGGGGCGAAGGCTCTCCGGCATTGGAGGACTCGTCCCCGGGCTTGCGCTCGACCCGCTTTTTCCTTCTGACCCTGCGCATCCGGGGTTTTTCATCCCCGGCCTCGCGTTTCCCTGAGACGGAGCTTTTCAGAATCCTGGCCTTCACGCCGTCGGCCAGTTCTATAAGGTAAGAATCCTCCAGCACGTCCACGACTCTTCCGAAAAAGCCGCCCGCAGTCACCACGGTATCGCCCCTGTCTATGGATTCGAGCATCTTATCGTGCTGCTGCTGTTTTTTCTTCTGGGGGCGGTACATCAGGAAATAGAATATCACGATAAAAAGAGCTATCGGCAGGACCAAACTCATCGTCCCCGTCTGGGGCGCGCCCGCCGCCTCGCCGGCCGCTGCCGCCTCTGTGCGCAGCATCGCCGCAATACCGTAAATAAATTGATTCAAAAAAACCCCTCCTGTCGATTCTTCCCTCGATATGCGCGAACATTTTAACACGAATCGGGCAAAAGGCCACCCGGGGAAATCAAAAATGCGGCGTACCCCCCGGCAAAAATTTCCCGGCCTGCCGAACAAGGCGCTTATCAGTACCTATAGCACTTTAAAGTATCCGCTATCTTTTTTAGAATAAAGTGTATATTATTATTAAATCATTCCGCGACGCGGACTGGGAGGCTGTCATAATGGGAGACGCTCTGAAGATCGCGGTTATAGGGGGCGGCCCCGGGGGGTACGTGGCCGCAGTCAGGGCGGCCCAGCTGGGCGCCGACGTCACGCTGATAGAGCGCGGCAGCCTCGGCGGGACGTGCCTGAACGCCGGATGTATCCCGACGAAGGCGC
>JAISWP010000240.1 GCA_031271065.1 Synergistaceae bacterium | reverse complement strand
ATTATCTCCCTGAGGGTCCAGACCGATAGATAGTCCCTGCCGGCCGAGGCGTCGTCCTCCGGCTCGCGGTCTTTTATGCGTAAAATGACGTCCGAACCCCAGCCATCCCTGTCGGAGGGCTCTATGGTGAAACTGCCGCCGCCGGCGGAGTCCCACAGCCACGCCTCATCAGAGCCGGCCCTGCGCGTTTTGACCGTGACCCTGTCCGCCGCTATGAAACTGGAATAGAACCCGACGCCGAACTGCCCTATCAGATCTCCGCCGCCGGCCTCCCGGAGAGACGCTATGAACTCCTTCGTCCCGCTGCGGGCGATGGTCCCCAGGTACGAGACAAGTTCGTCTTTTGTCATCCCTATGCCGTTGTCCGACACCGTGACGGTCTTACGCTCCTTGTCGACACTGACGGTGATCCTGCCGTCTTTGGCCGCGTCCGCCAGCTTTTCGTCGCTGAGGCTCTCCAGTCTCAGTTTGTCCAGCGCGTCCGACGCGTTGGACACCAGTTCCCGGAGAAAAATATCCGGGTTGGAGTACACGGAATGGATCATCAGATCCAATACCTGCTTCGCCTCGCTCTGAAACTCATACGTGCTCCTGTTCTCGTCCATTTATCTTCCTCCCTGCGGCAAAAGCAAAAAATTTCCACCGCGATATTATACTTATTATCCCTTGATTCGAACAATAGCGATCGCGGACAGTGTTTTGTATCATAAGTAATATTTCGTAACAAAAATATAAATACGCCCGTTTGGGTGTATTTTTATCTTTTCAATATTACTAAAATATTATCATAAGGCTTGGACGAGAGGAGGCTCCTCGAAATGAACGGTAAGAAAAAACGCACGGCGGGGAACGACCCGATGCGCATGACAGGAGCCGCCACTCTGGGCGAAGAAGACGGATACGCTGAATTCCTACTGTGGAATCGCGCCGGCGCCGCGCGCGCTGGTCAGGTCACGGGCGCGTCCGCCCGAAAAGGACAAAGCGGCCATTCTCCGGGCGGATATGGCAACGGCGCGCCGGGACTACGCGCGCGCTTCGGCGGGCCGGCGCCGGAGACCGCGCCGAAAGACCTCGCCGGAGCGGCGTACTCGAACATGACGGAATACTGCGAAAAGCCGCCGGTATCGGGCGGCGAAAACTGGATATCGAAGGGAGCGGCAATGCTCCGCGGGACTATAGCGCGGACCGGCGAGTCCTTCGGCGCGATCGTCAGGGAGCTGCGCCGCCCCGGAGACATCGAGGTAAAAATCGACATGTAATTCTAAATCAGCCTGCCTCCCGCGGGCTGATTATTAGAAGGGCGGCGGCGCTATGCGCCGAAACGGACATCCACGCCGAATTTCAAGCCAAAGATGTCTTTAGCTTGAAATAAACGAACGGCAGCGGAGGTTTCAGGTCAAATCTGCCGGCGCAGGTTTGATTCGGAATAAAGCAACCGGTTTAAAAGCATCATCCCCCTCCAATCACTTCACCGATCCACGTCCTGCCGCGCCCGCGAAACAACGGGCGCGGGCTCATCAGCCCCCATTGGCATCCGGCTTTGCCGAGGCGCGGTACGCCGTTTGAAACTGCCGGGCGTTCAGTTTTATGAAGACCCTGCGCGGGACGCGGCGGGGACGCTTTGCAATGCGCGTTTAATTTGAATAGAATAATACGGTACTGTACGACGATAAGGCTTGGAGGATGGCGCCGATGAAACTGCTGGAACTGCGTAACATCGAAAAAGACGTGCTGGGGATACGGGCTCTGGACGGAGTGAGCCTTGAAATAGAATCGGGCGAGATTCACGGCCTCGTCGGGGCAAACGGCGCCGGAAAGACCGCGCTGGTCCAAATCCTCGCGGGAGCGTCGAAGCCTGACGGCGGCGTCATTCTGCTGGAAGGCCGTGAGATACATATCGGCAGCGTGAGAGCCTCCCAGAAACTCGGCGTGGGAGTGATGTTCCAGGATTCTTTCCTGATCGCGGACGCGAGCGCCGCGCAGAACATCATGCTGGGCTTCGAGCCCCAGGGCAGGTTCGGAATGATAGACGAAAGCAGGATCGAAGAAGCGGCGGCGGCGATACTGCGCGAACTCGGCATATCGGGAATTTCTCCGGGCACTCCCGCGGGGGAGCTTTCCAGGCTGGAAACGCGGCTGGTCGAGTTCGCCCGGGCCTCGTTCCTCGGACGCCTGCTGGTGATACTGGACGAGCCGCTTCGCGGCCTGAGCGAACAGGACGCGGAAACGCTGCTCGAAGCCGTGCGCCATCTCAAATCCCGCAAAACCGCCGTCATACTGGTCACGAACGATCCCGACGGGATAAATTCCCTGTGCGGACGGATCACTGTGTTCCGCCGCGGGCGGAACGCCGGGACCGTACTGTCGGGCGACGCCGGGGAAGCTCTCAAATTAATGGGGCTGGAGGAAGGATATACCCGCGCGGAAAGGACCCCGCAAACCCGGGAGGCCTGTTTCGATCTGGGGCGGGCCGGAGTTCTGCGCCGCGGGGAGATAGTCGGGATCACATGCCGGGACGGGAAGGAAAAGACCGGGATTATAAAGGAGATATTCGGAATCGACCCCAGGGACGAGGCGGACACGAGAATTTTCGGCGTGAGCATCCGAATGCCTTCCAGAGGGATGACCAGCCGCAGGATCGGATTGTCGCGGGACGAAAGGCGCATCAGGAGCGTCGCCCTGTCGCTGTCGGTCAGGCGCAGAGCGGCCTACGCCCAAGTCGAGCACAGCTCTCCCGACACGGAGGGCGCCTCGCTGCCGATGTTCGGCCTCGGCCCTCGCCGGGCCGCCCCGGCCGTCGAAACCGAGGCCGTGATCTGCGATCCGCGCGGAGGATGGCCGGATCGGACGTTCGCGGATATCGACGCGTTCATCTTCGACGAACCGTCGATCAGCGCGGATCCGGAATCGAGAGCCCGCATATACGGCTTCATGGAGTCTCTGGCGGGCAGCGGGAAGTGCGTCGTGATGTTCTCCGAAAAACGATCGGAACTGGACAGCGTCTGCGACAGGGTGACCGAGCTGTAGACGCAGCCTCGCCGATTATTTCCGGACGTCTTCCAGCGGCTCCAGCCGGCCTACGATAAGGGGCAGGACCTCCTCGCGCTTTATATTGAATACGTAGGCAAATTCGTCGTGAAGCATCTTTTCGGCGCTCTTCAGAATGTCCTCGTCCGGGGACTTCATCTTCTTTCCGCGCCCCTTCTGCGACTGCTTGTGGAGATAGAGGGTCTTTATCAGCCTGACCAGTTCCTTCCTGCTCCCGCTGGAAAGAATCTCCCTGTACCGGTCCCGGCGCGCCTGTTCGTCCTCCATCCATATCGTGCCCTCGTCCGGCATGGCGTCTATCAAGCTTCTCGCCTCATCCTCACTCATCACGCGCCGTATCTTCGACGTCAGAGACTCGTTGTCCGAGGGCACGAATATGGTCGCGTCCCCGCTGCGCAGCGGTTTCAGAACGTAATATCTCCGAAGGCTCCCGCCCATGTCTTTTTCGGCTATCTCCGCTATCCTGCATACTCCGTAAGTGGAATAGAGGACCATCTCGTCCTTCAGGTACATTCTGTCCCTCCCGGTTCCGCCGCGGCCATCCAACTCAAACAAGACCCGTCCTCATACCGCGTCAAAGACGCGCCGCCGCCGTCATACAGCCGGAGCTTCCGGGCGCGCTCATCATACTTCGTCCGGGACCCTGACGCCTAAAGCCCTGTTAGAGACGGACGACGACAGTATGATTGACGTGGAGGTCTCGCCGTGGGCGGCGATTTTATCTATGATCGACTCCAGGTGGCTCATGGAGGAGAACATCACTTTCATTATTATCCCGTCGCATCCATCCTCGCCCATACTGGTGAGGTGGTGTTCCTCTATTATCTCCGGAGTGCGCTGGGCTATATCGTCAATATATCCCCTGTGTCCCGCGTTCGGAGATACGCTGATGAAGGCGGAGTACGGCAGTCCGAGTTTCTCTCCCGCCACGCAGGCCCTGTATTCCCTGATGTGACCCTGTTCCTCCAGCTGACGGACCCTCGCAGCCGCCGCGGGGGGCGAAAGCCCAATCATGCAGCCAAGGCCGCTGTACGAAATTCTTGCGTTATTTTGAATTATTTCAAGAATTTTGACGCCTATCTTATCCAGCGCCTTTTCCGCGCGCACCGCACATCACCGCCCGTATTTATATTAATGTGTCCGAAAAACATTGTGATTATTATTATATCAGATTTGTATTATAAAAACAGAGGAAATTTTCCGTAATTACAATATTTTTTTATTACATACCGTAAATAAATTTCTAGCGCAAAAATGTATTTACGCATACGATTTGTAAATATGGGTTTGAAAATTTACTCCGCTCGCGCGTTATTCCGCCGGCGGTATCATCAGCCAAAACAGCGCCCGCCGCGGAAGTACATGCCGTAAAGATCAGATTCAGCGGTAAACTGCCGTCATCAATCCTGTATATATTTTACGAAGTATCTATGGGCGATGTCAGCACGGAAGAGATGTTCAGCGGCGCCGGGTATAGAGAGCATACAGCGTTTTTGTTTCATAATCTTTCGAGCACTATTTTGCCAATTTGAGATATATCGTCACGACCAGGCCGCCGGTTGGGGCGTTCGCGGCGATTATCTCGCCTCCGTGGTTTTCGATTATGCGTTTCGTTATCGCGAGCCCCAGTCCCACTCCGCCCTGAGTTCTTTCCCTGGCTCTGTCGGTGCGGTAATATGGCAGAAATATCCTGTCGATCTCGTCGTCC
>JAISWP010000223.1 GCA_031271065.1 Synergistaceae bacterium | reverse complement strand
CGGCGCGGGATTTTTCCCCTCCGGACAGAACGTTTACGGGCTTTTTTATATCATCCCCGGAGAATAAAAAAGCCCCCAGCAGGTTTCGCCTCTCCGCATCCGTCATGGAGGACCCGGCGCGGGCCGCCTCCTCCCAGACCGTATGCGAGTAGTCGAGGTTCTGAGCGCTCTCCTGCGAGAAATACGCCAGTTTTACGTTATGTCCCAGTTTCACGCTGCCTGAATCCGGCGTCTCCGTTCCGGAGAGCAGCCTCAGCAGTGTGGACTTTCCCGCGCCGTTCACCCCGATCAGCGCTATCCGTTCGCCCCGTTTTATCTCCAGATCGACTCCGGAGAATACGGTGTGTTCCCCGTAACGTTTCAAAAGACCGCGCGCGCTCACTACGTCGTAACCGCTCCGTTTCGGTTCCGGGAATTTTATGTTCACAGTCCGGTCCGGCGCGTCCATTTCGTATATCTTCATCTTATCCAGCTGTTTTATGCGGCTTTGGACCTGGGCGGCTTTGCTCGCTTTGTAGCGGAAGCGTTCGACGAAGCTCCTGATGTGCGAAACGCGCTCCTTCTGTTCCTCGATATTGCGTTCCAGCTGTTCCCGAAAGGCTGTTTTCTCATCGAGATAACGGTCGTAGCCCATAGGGTAATGAGTTATCTTCCCCCTTTCCATGTCGGCTATTTCTGTCGCCATATGCTCGAGAAAGCGTCTGTCGTGGGAGACGAAGATCATTATCCCGCGGTAGTTCCCAAGCCACCCCTCCAGCCATTCCATGCTCTCCGTGTCCAGGTGGTTGGTGGGTTCGTCCAGCAGAAGTATATCGCAGGAACTCATCAGGATCGACGCGAGCGCGATCCTCATCCTCCAGCCTCCCGAAAATTCGGCGCAGGGCCTTTCGGCGTCGGAGGGAGCAAACCCGAGCCCTCGAAGCACTTTTCTGGCGGTCGCTTCAAACTCATAGCCGCCTCTGTGGACGAAATCGCGTTCCAGATTCTCATGAAGAGTGAGGGCCGATTTGAGCGCGGGAGAATTCTCCGGCATGGAGGAAATCCTGTCCGAGGCTTCCTCGATATCTTTCTGCAGGGAAGATATCCCCGCTTTATCCCTGAGAAAATCCATGACGCTGCCGGTTCCCAGTTCCGCCAGGTCCTGCGGGAGATAACCCACCGCGGCGTTTCCGCCGAGTTCGGCCGAACCTTCGTCCGGCTCCGCGATCCCGGCGAGGATACGGAGAAAAGTGGTCTTGCCGGTTCCGTTATCGCCCACAAGACCCACTCTGGAACCCTCTTTGATGAGCCAATTTACGTTTTTTAGAATTACCTTTTCGCCGAAGGCAAGCGACAGATTTTTTACGAGGATCAGTCCGAACTCCTCCATTCATCAATTCTCACAGGCCCGTATATGGCGGATTTTTCTCCTGTGAAAGCGGCCCATTCCCTGTCGCCGTACATGAAGTGCCACCATTCGCCGTAAAAGGGGGCGAATCCCTCGGAGACCATGATGTCGTGCAGCAGCAGGCGGTTTTTCCTCTGTTCGCTGTTCACGGCGCCGGAAAAAGTCTTCATGTGTTCTTCGTCGCTGCCGTAGATGAGGCCCATATCGAGTTCCCTGCCGCTCGCGGACTCGACGATCGTCACATCCACCGCCCCTCCGGTGGGGTGCCCCGCCACTTCGGGCAATGCCGTGAAAATATCCGCCTTCCTGTTCAGTTCTTCCTCGCTGAAGTTCGGATTTTCATCGCGCAGACGGGCCCTGCTCGATTCAAAATATTTTTCCTGCACGTCCGGATGTCTGTAACCGTACCTCAGTTTCAGGCGATATCCCATTGCGGACAGTTTTGCGCTGACACCGGCCAGTTTCACGGCGAGCGTATCCCTCACCAATATCACGCCGCCCGTGTACGGGATCATGTCGTCCCGCTGCTCGGCGATTATCCCCGGGTCATATTTCCGGACGTCCGTCATCGGCTCTGCGCTTGCGCCCGGTAGGACGGCCCTGCGCTCGTCGCAGGATATTATCCGGCGTTGTTTTATGTTTCGCTCGGTCACTGGATTCATAACGAATCATCCTTCCGTTTATCCCGGTTCTCCGCGTTCGGAGAATTGGCGACCCTCCCAGAGGGAGCACGGCGGAGCTTTGGGGGCGCGGATTACCGGTTTCGGCCTTTGCGGGGGGCGTCCTCTTTGCGCAGGGCGGTTTCAGGGAGTATTATCTCTTCCTCGTCATGGTCGTTCCAGCCGCGGCTTTCCTTCCAATCTTTTTCCTCTTTCTCGAAAATGAAGCGCCGCTTTCGGTTCAGCGAACCGGGGGACCTGTCGTCGATATCCGCGCCGTATCTTTTGTACCCGGCGCCCGGAAGAAGCCCGAAACGGGCCAGCAGGAGCAGGACAAGAACGGCGCAGATGAAAAAGATCAGCGCGCTTAATATGAAAGGAGCGAGAAATGTGATGACCGCGATTATAAGGGCCAGTATCAGCAGAGCCTGCATATCAAACCTCCGTCGCCCGCATGAAACGATACGCTCATACTTTTGCAGAGATTGTAGCAGAGAAAGCAGAATTATGAGAGTACCGCTCCGGTAACGCCGCGAAAAAAATCCCCCGCGGTGTGCAGGGGAAAAAAGAACTTCAATTGCCGCGCATATATCTGTCGATATAAAGAAAATGCGAGGGTTTTACCATGATTTCAGCAGCGACTCCTGGAGCGAGGCAAGACCGACCCCGGGCTTTATTTTATAGCCGCGCTTTATACATGCCCGCTCTATAGCCGCTATAAGAGATACCAGAATATGCTCGTCGATGTTCCCCATGTGTCCTATGCGGAAACCTCTGCCCGCCAGTTCTCCGAGGCATCCCGCCACGTGCGCCCCCTCGCTGTACACCGCGTCCCTGAAATCCGCGTCGTCGAGCCCGCATCCTTCGGGGTAGAGACAGACCGTCACGGTGGGGGAGGCGACGCTCTCGTCCGCGCCGGGTTTGAAACCCATAGCCGATATGGACCGCCTTATGGCTTTTGCGTAAGCCCTGTGCCGCTTGAAACGGTTTTCGAGGCCTTCTTCCTTTATTATCCTGACCGCTTCCGAGAGAGCCCAGATCATGTTGACGGCGGGAGTCCCCCAATATCTCATCGTATCTTCCATTACAGGTATCCACTTTTCGAAGTCGATGTAGGACTCCGCGATGGGTGGCATCGAACGGCGTTTCGCCACGGCCCGTCTGCTCGCCCACAAAAGAGCCAGCCCTGGGGAGGTCCCGAAGCACTTCTGCGAACAGGAGAGCATTACGTCCACTCCCCAGTCCATGTAAAAATCGACTCCCCCCATGGAAGCCACCCCGTCCACTATTATCAGCGTCCCGGGGTGATGCGCCCGCATCATCTCCGTCAGATCTTTGAGAGGAAACTCCACTCCCGTCGACGTTTCGACGTGAGTCAGCACCAGTATGTCAAATTTACGCTCGCTGAGCTTTTTATCGACATCCTCGACGGATACCGTCATGCCGCACGCCGGAGCTTTTATCACTTCCGAGTCAAATCCCTTGCGCGAGCAGATGTCCGCCATCCTGTCCCCGAAATATCCGTTTGAGCATATCAGAACCCTGTCGCTGGAAGACGCCGTGTTGACGATGCCCATCTCCATGCCCATCGTCCCCGAACCGGCGACGACGAAGGCTATTCCGTCGCACCGCCAGAGCGAGACGAGGTCCGAGACGAGCGCGTTGAATTCGCAGGTCAGCCGCGGGTCGTTGAACGAAATGGTCTCCCGTCCCATAGCGTCCTGTATGGAACGCGCCACCGGAGTCGGCCCCGGAACCATCACCAGCGGGTTTCTTTTTATCATATTTTCTGTTCCTCCCTTTGCCCAGACGGACTCGAAGCGTAATTTGCAAATAATATCTCAAATTACGGATTATAACAACAAAAAAAGGCGGTTTGGGAACGCAGTCTGAAAAATTCAGGGGAGTTTTCTGCCGAACGCGTTGTCAGTCCAAATCTCCGATCATAATGACGAGAGGTGCCAGTACATCAACTCCGCTTTTTCCTTTTGATCTGTTTGAAAATCTGTTTCATTTCCGCTTTGCTCCCAAACATCCTGTTGATTTTCTCGTTCTCAAGCTGCCGGGAGTTCAGTCCGTCATAGGCGATTTCCCGCTGCAGCTTCAGATAGTTTTCAAAACGCTTTTCCGAAAGCGTTCCGCTTTGGATAGCCTGCAGTACCGCGCATCCCGGTTCCGAGGTATGAGAACAGTCGCTGTACCTGCACAGCCGCGACAATTCTTCGATGTCCCCGAAAGCCTTCGAGAGATCGCCGGAATAAGGGGAAAGTTC
>JAISWP010000100.1 GCA_031271065.1 Synergistaceae bacterium | reverse complement strand
CCACGCTTCACACGAACGACGCGCCCAGTTCCGTGGTGAGGCTTCTGGATATGGGGATAGCCCCGTATCTCATCTCCACATCGCTGGTGGCGGTGGTGGCGCAGCGGCTGTTAAGACGCCTCTGCCCGAGGTGCAAGGCCGAATACGCCCTTCCCGCGTCCATAGCTCACGCACACGGACTGCAGGAGGGTATGCCGGTATATGCTCCGGTAGGCTGCGACGACTGCCGCAACACAGGGTACAAGGGACGAGTGGCTATAGTGGAAGTGATGGAGGTCAACGAACGGGTGAAAGATCTGATCAACTCAAACGCGTCGGTGCCCGCCATCCGGCAGGCGTCCATGGAGAGCGGGATGCATCTGCTGGTTCAGAGCGCGCTCCGCAACGTCATACAGGGAGTCACATCCATCGAAGAAATGCTGGCCCTGAGCGTACAGAGTGAATAAGGAGACCTGTCATGGCTTACCCAATTCACGTCCTTCTTGCTGAAACGCTCAAGCGCAAAGGCAGCGATCTCCACCTGAGCGTGGGCATACCGGCGGCCATACGAATGGACGGAACGCTGAACTTTATAGGAGACCCCATAACCGCCTCGGAACACGTGGAGATGCTCACGGCTATACTCTCTCCAAGTCAGATGGAAACTCTGCAGAGGGAGAAGGAGCTCGACTTCAGTTTCACCTTTCACGCGTCGGAGGACGTAAACTCGCGGTTCAGAGGAAACTGCGCGTACGAACGGGGAAATCTCTGCACCGCGCTCCGCGTCATAACGTCGAACATCCGCACCACAAAACAGCTGATGCTCTCTCCGGCGGTCGAGGACGTCGCCAACAGGATAAGGGGGCTTTTCCTCGTCACGGGGCCGACAGGCTCCGGAAAGTCGACGACCCTCGCGGCCATAATTCAGCAGATAAATATGACGCGTTTCTGCCATATAATAACGATAGAGGATCCTATAGAATACCTTTATATATCGGAACGTTCGATCATACACCAGAGGGAGATCGGCAGCGATACCAGAAGTTTCTCGGAGGCGCTGAAAAGGGCGCTGAGACAGGATCCCGACGTGATACTCATAGGAGAGATGAGAGACCTGGAGACAGTTTCCGCGGCGGTCACGGCGGCCGAGACGGGACATCTGGTTTTCGGAACCCTCCACACGCCCGACGCGTCTCAGACGATAGACCGTATAATAGACGTCTTTCCCCCTCACCAGCAGTCGCAGGTCAGGATGCAGGTGGCGAATATCCTGGTGGGCATCTGTTCCCAGCAGCTTCTTCCGCTTCCAGGGGGCGGGCGCATGGTCGCCACGGAGCTTCTGATAGCGAATCCAGCCATCCGCAACTGCGTCAGGGAAGCCAAGACGTCTCAGATAAAGGGCATCATGCAGACGGGGGCGGCTCTCGGGATGCATACCATGGACCAGGATCTCGCGCGTCTTGTATCCGAAGGATACATTGCGCGCGCGGACGCGTTCACCTATTCGTACGACACAAAAGAGCTCGAGCGGCTGCTTGGCTGATTTTTTTTACAGCATTTTTTATTAAAACGGCGGACAGGACCGGCAGGAGGTTTTTCAATGGCGCAGGTAGTCGACACGAGTGATTTCAGACCGGGGCTCAAGATCAAATGGGAGGGGGGAATGTGGACGATCCTCGAATGCTCCCATCACAAAATGGGGCGGGGAGGGGCGATAGTCCGCGGAAAACTCCGCAATCTCGAGACCGGGTCCTCCGTGGAGCAGTCTTTCAAGTCGGGAGAACGTTTCGAACGGATAATATTCGATGAAAAACCGGCTCAGTACCAATACCACGACGGGAACGACTATATCTTCATGGACCTCGAGACGTTCGACCAGGTATATCTTTCGGAGGACATGCTGGGAGACGCGTCGAAATATCTTGTGGATAATCTCGAAGTGAGTTTCGACATGTACGAGGGGCGGGTCATGGGCATAGAGCTTCCGAAATCGGTCGAACTGGCCGTAAAAGACACCCCGCCGGGATTCAAAGGGGATACGGCCTCCGGAGGCGGCAAACCCGCCGTTACAGAGACCGGCCTAGTCGTCACCGTTCCTTTTTTCGTGGAAAACGGCGAAACGATCGTTGTGGACACGCGTACAGGGGAGTATCTTGAAAGGGCGAAAAAGGCGTGAGCCTTTGAGCGGCAGCAGTGATACACCAATAACGAGGGGGAATGAAGATGAGCGCGCGTGAAAAAATCGCTTACCTGCGCGGATTGATCGAAGGCCAGAATATGACGGAAAACGCGGGCATGTCCAAATTCCACGAGGCGCTGCTCGGGGCGCTCGATTCGATCGTCGGGGATGTGGACGACCTCTCCGAGAGCTGCGAGGATCTCCGTGAATATGTCGAAGACCTCGAGGACGAACTGATGTCGCTCCAGGAGGACAGCGGAGAGGATATCTCGGACTGCGTGTGCGGGGAAGCTCACGACGGCGGCGAGGACTACGAGGAGGAGGAAGAATACGAACCGGTGACGTGCCCCGGCTGCGGCAAGGATTTTTTCTATCAGCCGGACGCGTATGACGACGACGAAGACCTGCTCTGCCCGCATTGCGGGAAACCGTTTAAAAAGTAGAGTCCGAATCTAACGAAGCAAATGCCGGTATTCCGGCTTTAACCAAGAAGGGGGGCAAATGAAAGTGGAGAATGAGCAGACCGAGAACTCCAGCTTCGAACAGGAAGGGATCGAGACGTCTACCGTCGATCAGACCGGACTGGAAGGGAAAATAAGAATATCCGAGGACGTGATATCGCAGTTAGCCATAAAGGCGCTTCTTTCCGTGGAGGGGATACAGCCCGCCAACCCCGGTCTTATGGCCAACCTCAGGATGGGGCGGAAGGCGGCGAATGGCGTCCGCATCTCCATAACTGACGGAGAATCTCCGGAAATTCAGGTGGACACGTACGTCTCGGTAAAATACAGCCTGAGAATACCGGACGTCTGCTGGGACGTGCAGGAAGCCGTCAAGGAGCAGATCGAGAGATACACAGGATATTCGGTCAAATCGGTAAACGTATACGTTCAGGGCATAATATTCGCCGATAAACCCGCCGACTCGGGGGAATCGACCGCCTCGGACATCACGCCGCCTTCCGCAGAAATTCTGTAAAATACGGCGATCTACGGAATTTCCGCCGATAGGAGGGGCCAGGGATGCTTTTTTTATGGACGATAACAAAGCGAGGCAAAATATGGCTCGACGGAGACGCATTCCGCCAGATAATAAAAAAGCGGCTTCCGGACGACTTTATCTGTCAGGAGGTCTCCTTTGCCGGCGATCAGAACCTTCTCAATATATACATAGCCTTACCGGAGCAGGACGACCCCCAGAGAAGGCTCGCCCTGGCGGATAAATTTGAGGAGTTTTTCAGACCCACCGGCATATCAATACACATACACTGGACTCGCAAAGCTCCCGACGAATATTCCGCGGTTTCCCCGATATGGAAAAAACCTCTCTTCTGGGCGGGAATAGCCGGCGGCTTGACGGGCATCGCCAATTTAGGGTTTCGCGGCATCCTGTGGGTGGCCGGGGCGACTGTACTCGGCTATGTAATTTCCTGGATACTGCTGTCGGAGGACGGGAATAAGCTGATCACCAGGGCGGTAGAGGACATAAAAAATATCAGGAGATGATTTTTTGGGCAGAGCTTCATTGCCTCAACGAAGGCGCAGGGCGAGAGAAATCGCCCTGCAGCTTATTTATGAATTGGATCTGCGCCCCGATCTGACCGAGGACGAAGCGGTGAACATGTATCCCTGGAGCGACGAAGACGACGAAGTGACAGGATATGCAAGATTTTTAGTTCACGCTGCCGCCGAACACACGGACGAGATCGACTCCATGCTGCGGGATTACATCGTAGGCTGGCGCACGGAACGAATGGTAGCGGTGGACAGGGCTTCCATAAAACTCGCTCTGTGCGAAGGGGTCCTGGAGCGCAGGGTTCCGGTGGCAGTCGCCGTCTCGGAAGCGGTGGAACTGACAAAGATGTTCGGCACGGTGGAATCGAGCCGTTTCGTAAACGGAGTGCTGGGCAGGATAATAAGGGCGCAGACGGGCGAATTTTCGGACGCGGCCGGAGGCGGTGCGGATGCGGTGAGCAAGGATGAATGAAGTTACGCAGACGTATCCCAAAATACTGACGGTAGACGAGCTGTCAGGAACCATCAAAGCCGTCATCTCATCCTCCCCTCTTCTCCGTGGCGTCGCGGTGAAGGGAGAGATTCAAAATTTCAAGCGTCACTCCAGCGGACACGTTTATTTTACACTGTCGGGAAACGAATCGAAGATATCCGCGGTTCTCTTTCGCTCACACGCCTCCGGGGTCAT
>JAISWP010000053.1 GCA_031271065.1 Synergistaceae bacterium | reverse complement strand
GGCCGGGTGAGACTAGCGAAATGGCCGGGCTTGTATGGCGCGATAGCGTTTTGCAGCGCGTATGTCGGGTCGTTTTCTATTTTGCCGATTGCGATGGCATAACGGAAAATCTGGCTAATTATTTGTTTCACTTTTTTGGCTGTCGCGATAGTGTTCCTCATTTCCAGGCGCTGCAAAACGGGCAGTACTTTAGATGCGTTCAACTCTGAAATATTTATGTGCCCGATTAAAGGGAAGACGTGGAGTTCGAGCCTTCTGCGCGTGTTTGTTTTTTCCTTTTCATTTTGGATACGCGACTCAAGTTTTGCAAGCCATTCGGCGGCGATATCGGCGAAAGATTCCGAATTGGAATTGCTTTTTAGCGGCAACCCGTCTTTCAGCAATCCCCGCATTTCCTCGCGTTTTATTCTCGCCTCTCTCAGGCTGACATGAGGATACTCCCCTATCGTCGCTCGCGTCCGCTGTCCACTTTGCGTATATCGGTATCTCCAGTATTTTTTCCCGCTCGTCATGACCTCGAGAATGAGACCGTCGCCGTCCTGAAGCTCATACCTCTTGTCTTTGGCTCGCGCCGCCCTGATTCTAGTCTCGGACAAATTCATCTGTGGGCCGTCCTCGTAAAAAGTTTGGGCCATTTTGAGGGCCATTTATCGCGTCATATTGTGACATTGAATGTTATTCCTTGTCAATATAAAAGTGGCACGAAGCTGATTAAATCTTGCTTCGTGCCACTTTTTGTCATTGCTTGTCTTGGGGTAATGGTGGAGGCGCGGAGAATCGAACTCCGGTCCAGCAAGAGACAATCGGGATGCACTACGAGCGTAGTTCGTGCTTTGATTTCGGAATTTCCGCTCCCACGAACAGGATCAGAGATTCCCAGCTGTCCCTAGAGTCTCGAAACGCAGCCGGATGGCGCTGCTTCGTTTCCAGTCGTCTTTCTGACGTCCTTCCGGGTTCCAACGACCGAGCCCCCGGGGAACGTGACTGCTTTAACTAAGCAGCCAGTGCGAAATCTTCGTTGGCAATTATTGTTTTAGAGCCTGATTTACGAGGCTGCCCTATCCTCGGCTCGCGCTTCCGGACCTTCCGTCATGCTGTCGAAACCTGTCGCCCCCAATTAACGTCAGCTTCTTTTGATCCTCTCACGAAGATTCCTGGCAATTTCACGCCCGGCCTCACGCTCCGCGGCTGCGTCGCGCTTGTCTCGGGCCTGACGGCCTTTCGCTGCCGCCAGTTCTATTTTAGCACGTTTTCCCTCTTTGAGATACATTGACAGGGGGATCAGGGTAAACCCCTTCTCCCTGATCTTCTCCCGCAGTTTCAGCATCTCTTTTTTATGCACCAGAAGTTTGCGCGGCCTCATCGGGTCTTTGTTATATATGGTCCCCTTTTCGTACGGGGAGATATGTACGTTGTAAAGCCACAGTTCGCCGCCGTCTATCCTCGCATATCCGTCCCTGAGATTGACATTCCCTGCCCGCACGGACTTTATCTCGGTGCCTGACAGCACAATACCGGCTTCAATCGCCTCCAGTATGAAATATTCATGTCTGGCGCGGCGATTGCGCGCTGCGATCCGGTTTTCGTGTTCCCTGCCGATTTTATCGGGCATAGCGAAATTACCCCTTAACCTCGATTCTAAATCTGAATTAGAATAGTATCAGGTCTTACAGTCGAAAAAACCCCCCTTGAGGATGGGGGGAAATTTATCTTATTTTTGGTCGGGGCGAGAAGATTTGAACTTCCGACCTCGTGGTCCCGAACCACGCGCGCTAACCAGGCTGCGCTACGCCCCGAACGCGAGCCATTGTAACATCCACATGCGGGATTAGTCAATTGATCGCCGCATTTCGCGGATTTACCTCGGACGTGAGGACGGTTATCTCTTTTATCCAATTTCCTCTGGGATATTTCCTGGTGTTCACTCCCTGATCCATTATTTTCCACAGCGACACATCGGCGCTCGCCCCGGTGAGTCTGACCGTCACGTCTTTTCCCGACTCGAAGGGGATCGCGAGTATTCTGTCGCCCTCGAATATCGCGGCGCCCTCGGAAACCCATTCGATGAGCCCGTTCTTTGTCACCAGCAGGACTCCGCGGCCCGAAAATCCCTTCATTATATTGCTCAGGAAAACCGCTATCTCTTCCTCGCCGCGCCCTGACGCTCCCAGGGCCGCGGCGTATCTGCCCAGCATCCGCGCGGCGTCAGGGGTGAAGGCGCTTTGCAGAGCCTCTCCCAGCGGCGGCAGAGAACCGTCCCGCGCGAAATTTCCGGCGGCTTTTGAAGCGGCGTCTCTGTCGAACGCTGCCAATATTTCCAGCGTGGAAGCGACGAGCGGAGGCAGATCGGTCCGAGGGAACGACGCCCGCCAGGACGCCTCAAACGGCGGCGACGTCCAGTGTCTGAGCGCCACGGCTCCCGCGTTCGATTTCAAAATCGCCTCTATATGATACCTGCCGGCCGAGACGGGGCTGACGCCCGATATCCGTCCGTCCGGACTTTGCCAGAATAACCTGCCCTCACGCGAAATCAGCGAACCGGGGGTAAACGCGTCAGACGGGAATGTATCCGCCTCCTGTTTTCCGCTTCCGAAAAACCTGCGGATCACCGGGTCGTCCGGAACCTGCTGTTCGCCCGAGGACGATTCCCGTACCAAAGAAAGCGATATTTCCGGCCTGATTCCGGCCTTTCCGAGAATGGACGCCGCGTCCAGACCGGGGTCGAAGGCGTCTTTTAAAATGATATCGACAGGGTTGAACGTTCCCGCGGTTATATCTCGAGGCAGGCTGATATCGTCTATACGAAGATCGATCCCGATTTTGAACCGCGTTTCCGCAGACCCGAGGCCGGGGGCTTCGACTTTGACTGACTCGGACGCCTGGCCGTTTACAGGGGGCGGTCCGGCCCATCTGTACTGCAAGCGTAAGGGAACTCCCGGCGAACATTTGATCCTGCCGGACGCCGCGGGCGCGGAGGGAAACAGCAGGACCCCCCATCCCGACGAAGTTTCCGCGAAAACCTCGGTATCGTTCTGCGCCTCCGGGGGCAGAGTTATCGTAATATCCTGGGTCATACCGGTGACGGCGGGGAAAACCTCGAACCCCGCTTCGGCCTTGATCTCCCCGGCGTGCAGGGCGTCCCCCGCCGGAAGGCTCAGGAACACCGCGCAGCATACGATCATCATTTTTTTTGTCCGCAGATAAAAATACATATCCGATAATTCAATCCTTTCAATGCTTCAGACTACTGTGAATAATTATACGTTATTTTTTCGTATAACCACCTATCATGAAGCGTACAAAATTGTTTATAATATAATTAAGTTATATGGGTTAAAATGGAGCAGCGTTATATTGGAGGCTGGGCGTCATGGTCATCACGATAGACATAATGAAGAAAATCAACGGCGCTATCGCGTCAGGGAGCATGGTCTCCCTGCGGGAGATAGCCAAAGAGTGTTACCTCGACGAAAGGCTGCTCGAAAGTGTCATCGGAGAGATAGACGGCCCGGTAAAATCAATGAAATTTTTCTTCTCGTGTATAGAACGTTATATTACAGAAACGCAAAAGAGGGTCAAGATGCTGGACGAGTGTTATACCGCCATACAGCAGGCCCAGCTGAAGGCCAAGGCCATCAATGCGACAAAAGAATTGCCCGATCCTCCTATCATCTGGTAAAATTTCCTCAAGCGGCGTCATATATACCAACCGTCGACATTTTACAGAACAGAACAGAATACTTTCGGAGCGGAAGTTCTGTAAATGAGCGATGAAATATAAGTCGTTCACCCCAGTCAGAACAGGGGCTGTTCTTCGTTAATTTAAGAAAGCACAGAAGGGCACAAAAATATGATTCCTTCATGGGCAGTTGTGATATTATGAAGGTAAGTGTGAGGATAGCAGCCGCCGATGACGGTCTGTGTTTTTAATCTCCCCCGAGGCGCGAACCCTCGGGGATTCCCGGGAGGAAATGAAACTATGTCAACGAGAACCAAAGTCACGCTGGACGGCAACGAAGCAGCGGCGTATGTTGCGCACGCAACCAACGAGGTGATCGCTATCTACCCGATAACGCCCTCGTCAAACATGGGGGAGTGGGCGGATCAGTGGAGCGCCGAGGGACGTCCGAATATCTGGGGGACCGTTCCGAGTGTGGTCGAAATGCAGAGCGAAGCCGGCGCAAGCGGCGCTTATCACGGAGCTCTCCAGGCGGGCGCGCTGGGAACGACGTTCACAGCCTCACAGGGCCTTCTGCTCATGATACCCAATATGTTCAAGATAGCGGGGGAGCTGACGAGCACCGTCATGCACGTGTCGGCGCGCACGGTCGCCGCTCACGCTCTTTCTATCTTCGGGGATCACTCCGACGTGATGACAGCCCGCTCGACCGGCTGGTCGATGCTCTGCTCCAGTTCCGTCCAGGAGGTCATGGACATGGCTCTGATAGCCCAGATGGCCGCTTTGGAGGGCAGGGTTCCCATACTGCATTTCTTCGACGGATTCCGCACCAGCCATGAAGTGATGAAGATAGAACAGCTCTCCTACGACGACATGCGCGCCCTCATCGATCGGGAACTGGTCTACGAGCACAGATCGCGCGGACTGTCCCCCGACAGCCCGGAGCTCCGCGGGACTGCTCAGAACCCAGACACTTTCTTCCAATCCCGCGAAGCGTGCACGCCTTATTTCGAGGCCATGCCCAGCATAGTGCAGAGAGCGATGAACAGGTTCGCGGGTCGCGTGGGACGCGCCTATCATCTGTTCGATTACTTCGGGGCGCCGGACGCGAAGCGCGTGATCGTCATGATGGGAAGCGGCGCCTATGTCGCCCGCGAGGCCGTGGAGCACATGGCCGCGCGCAAGGAGAGGGTGGGCCTGCTCGTCGTCCGTCTCTACAGGCCTTTCGACGTGGCGGCGTTCCTCAACTCGCTGCCGGCGACCGTCGATTCCATAGCGGTGCTCGACCGCTGCAAGGACCCGGCAGCTCCCGGAGAACCTCTTTACATGGACGTGGTCAGCGCCATGTCTGAGCGCCCCAGCGTGACGGTCATAGGAGGACGTTACGGCCTGTCGTCGAAAGATTTCACCCCCGCGATGGTCAAGGCGGTGTTCGACGAACTCATCAGGCTCGAGCCCAAAAACAGCTTCACCGTAGGAATAGAGGACGACATCTCGTTCAGCAGCCTCCCTTATGACAAGGAGGTCTCCACAGAGGACCCGAAGTGCGTCCGCTGTCTGTTCTACGGCCTGGGTTCGGACGGAACGGTGGGTGCCAACAAGAACTCCATCAAGATAATCGGAGAGGACACCGACTACCACGCCCAGGGTTACTTCGAATACGACTCGAAAAAGTCCGGAGGCATCACTACAAGCCACCTGCGTTTCGGGCCCAATCCCATATACGCTTCGTACTTCGTGCATCACGCCAACTTCATAGCGTGCCATCAGTTCTCGTTCCTGGAGAGATACGACATGCTGAAGAACGCCGTCAACGGCGCCACGTTCCTCATCAACAGCCCCTACGGCAAGGACGAGGTGTGGAGTCACATTCCTCTGTCGGTCCAGAAGCAGATAATAGACAAGAAGATCAGGCTCTATACGATCGACGCCGTGACCATAGCGAAGGAGACCGGAATGGGAGGCAGGATCAACACGATAATGCAGACCTGTTTCTTCGCGATAAGCGGCGTTCTGCCCAAGGATGAGGCCATCGGCGCCATCAAAAAATCTATAAAAAAGACCTACGGGCGCAAGGGCGACGAGGTCGTGAGAAAGAATATAGAGGCGGTGGATTCCACCCTGGCCAGCCTGTTCGAGGTCGCCGTGCCCTCCGAACCGACGGCGGCTTTCGATGTGAGGCCGGCGGTCAGCGAGGAGTCGCCGGAGTTCGTGCGCCAGGTCCTGGCCCCGATGATGATCAACGAGGGGGATTCCCTTCCGGTATCGGCCCTGCCCGAGGACGGCAGCTACATGACCGGCACCACTCAGTACGAAAAGAGAAACGTCGCCATAGACATCCCGGTGTGGGACCCGGAGACCTGCATCCAGTGCGGCAAGTGCGTCCTCGTCTGCCCCCACGCGACTATACGCTCCAAGGTGTATGACAGCGAGCTCCTGAAGGACGCCCCGGCGGCCTTCAAATCGAAAGACGCCAACTGGAAGAATTTCGCCGGGATGAAATACACCGTGCAGGTCGCCCCGGAGGACTGCATAGGCTGCGGGCTGTGCGTATTCAACTGCCCGGCTAAAAACAGAGCGGACGCATCCAGAAAAGCCATCAATATGTCCGAACAGCTTCCCTTGAGGGATACGGAGCGCGCCAACTGGGAGTTCTTCCTGGACATACCGGATGTGAACCGCGGCGAGCTCAACCACGCTTCCGTGAAGGACGTGCAGCTGCTGCACCCGCTCTTTGAGTTTTCCGGCGCCTGCGGAGGCTGCGGAGAGACCCCGTATCTCAAGCTCCTGTCCTGTCTTTTCGGGGACAGGACCCTCGTCGCGAACGCGACGGGCTGCAGCTCCATATACGGAGGCAACCTGCCGACCACCCCGTGGACCTGCGACGACGACGGGCGCGGTCCGGCGTGGAACAACTCCCTCTTTGAGGACGCCGCCGAGTTCGGCCTGGGATACCGTCTGACCATCGACAAACACCGCGAATATGCGGA
>JAISWP010000043.1 GCA_031271065.1 Synergistaceae bacterium | reverse complement strand
AGGACCGGGATGCCGCCTGAAAAGCATTTTTTACCGCGTTTACCGCGTTCATAGCCTCGCCCTCTCCAAAAAACCGTCTATGGTGTCCGGGGACGCGCCCTCTTTTCGGCGGGATATGGGATCTGCGTTCATGCCGCCGGTCCCTTTGAAGCGGCCTGGAGGACTTCGACTTCCAGAACCGCCCCCCTGAAGTCGGAGACTAGGACGCAATCGGAGATTTTCGAGAGAGATTCCGCCGCGAGCGCGTCCGGCGCGCGCTGAAGCTCCGCCAGAATCCTGTCGGCCGCCCTCACGTCTTCCGCGGCGAGCGCGTCCTTCAATCTCCGCAGAATTTCGCCGTTGGAACCAGCAGCGCCCTCGCCGCCGCTCTCCGGCGGAACCGCCGCGCCGATGCGCTCCGTCAGGGATGATAGCCTGTCGCAGAATTTTCCCAGCGCGGACTCGATGAACTCTATGCCGCCGTTTTTCCCCGCCGCTTCGAGCTCGGCCGCGTCCCGCGAAATTTCCGGCGCCCCGATGCTCGCCGAGGCGCTTTTCAAAGCGTGTACCTGAGTGATGAACAGGGACAGCGATGAATCGTCGGAGAGAAAATCTCTCACATCACGCGCAAATTTCCTCAAAAGAACCAGGCGTTCGTCGGCGTCCCTGCGGTACAGCCTCAAGACCTTGAGGTAACCTTCCGCGGTCCCGCCGGTCATCGCGGTCCCCCGCGCCGTATCCAGACCCTCGATCTCAAAGGGCGCCGGCTCGGCGTCGATGTAAGCAGCACGGGGGATGGATTTTACGCGCTTTTCCCGGGGCATCCATTTTTCCACGACGGCGTTCAGCTTGGATATTTCGATTGGTTTGGCCAGGTAGTCGTCAAATCCGCTTTGGAGGAATTTTTCGCGCATACCGGATATGGCGTTGGCGGTCAGGGCTATTATCGGAAGTCCGGCAAACCGCCCCCCGCCTGACTCCCTTATCCGCCTTACGGTCTCTATGCCGTCCATTCCCGGCATCATGTGATCCATGAGCACCATGTCGTACTGGTGTTTACCGACAAGCTCCAACGCTTCGGCGCCGCTCATGCAGGTGTCTGTATTCATCCTGTACGGCGACAGCAGGCCGCTCACCACCTGAAGGTTCGTGGCGATGTCGTCGACGACCAGTATCCTCGCGGCGGGCGCTATAAAGCTGACATCGAGCAGTTTCTCCCTCATGGACATATCGACCCCGTTCAAAAGGTTTGCCACGGGGACAGCCCACACCGGCAGCATGACGCTGCTGAGGCCCGACGGCGAGAGGGCGTCTCCGATATCCGCCAGGATCACCGCCTTGGTCGCCAGTAAATTTTTCCTGACAGTCTCTCTCGCGGCGTCCGCTTCGGACGAGCCGACGAAGGCGTGAGACCACCCGCCGCCCTCTAATTCGTGAAAAAATTCAGACGGTCCGGCGGACGCGCTGAAAACCACGCCCAGGGATTCGAGCGTGCGGGAGAGAGATGCCGCGTACTCGGGGCGCTCATGGTATACGAGGACCTTGAGCTTTTTCCGGTCGTTCACGGCGGCGATCGCTTCCGGGGAATCGAAGAATTGAGGAAGGACGGCGGTAAATTCCGATCCATGCCCGTAAACGCTTGTCACCGAGATATCGCCTCCCATCGCGCGGCAGAGGCTACGGCTTATCGACAGGCCAAGACCTGTACCCTCTATCCCGATGTTGCGTTCGGCGTCGACTCTGACAAAATCTTCGAAAAGCCTCTCCGCGTCCTCCGGCTTGATGCCGATGCCGCTGTCCGAAACGCCGAAACTGAATCTTACCGCGCCGCCGCTGATGGAGACCGCTTTCACTTCAAGCCTGACGAAACCCTCCTGCGTGTATTTCACGGCGTTGCCCAGCAGGTTCATGAGAATCTGCCGCAGCCTCGCGGAGTCGCCGCGCAGCGAGTCGGGGACGCGAGGGTCGACGTCCACGAGAAACAAAAGCCTCTTCTCGGCTATCCGGGTCCTGATGACGCTTATTACGTCGTTCAGGACGGACGCCATTTTGTAAGGGGCGTCCTCGATCTGGAGCAGCCCCGATTCGATCTTCGAAAAGTCCAGTATGTCGTTGATTATTGACAGCAGGTTTCGTCCCGCCTGGCTGATTCCAGAGATATATGCGGCGGCGGCGGGGGGCGAAATGTCCTCCCTCAGCGCGAGTTCGCTCATGCCGATTATCGCGTTCATAGGGGTGCGTATCTCGTGGGACATGCGGGCGAGGAAATTGCTTTTCGCCTTTGCGCCCGCCAAGGCCGCCTCCTTCGCCTCGATGAAGTCGATGATCATGTCGCTGCGCGTTATGGCGCTCGCTATGAGCAGCCCTCCCGACGCGAGTATGTCGATCTGATCGGCCGAATAGAACCGCCTGGGCGGGTGGTTCGCAAAACCGATGAAGCCCCATGAGCCTTCCTGCATGGTTATGGGGATGACGGTGAAGTATTTCGAGCCGCCGGTAATTTCCGCCGGAATCCCGAACGCGGCGAACTGTTCCGCGTTCATTTCCACGCTTTTCGAGCCGGGGGCGGCAAACGCGCTCCGATCTGGAATCAGTCCGCCGGCTGGAATATCGAATGACACCGGTCCGGAGTTATCGGCCGGATTTTCCTCCCCGAGCCAGACGGTGATCCTCCCCGGCCTCGCGCTATCGCCTCCGCGCCCGCTTCGCCAGAGGAAAGCGGCCTTGGCAAGCACGCTCTCCCCCAGAATTTTGAGCGCTCTCCAAACCGCGTAGTCCATATCGTCGTGGATATCGGCTATGAGAAGCGAGGCGGCTTTGTTCACCCCTATCAGCAGCTTGTCCTTCTGAAGCGTTTTATATCTGCCGTACAGCTTCGCCGTGAAAAAAACGAACCCCGCCGCCGCGAAGGACAATGCGAACCACACGACGGGCATCTCGGTGAGTTTAGGAATTTTTCTGATGCGAAGGCTTATCTCGTCGCTCGGGACATTGTACGCGGTGGTCCCGGTCAGGCGCAGGGTATATTTCCCTCCCGCCAGATTCGTGTAGCTCACGGAGGTGGCAAGGCTCATGTCAAACGTGGACGGTTCTTTGTCGAACCCCTCCAGACAGACGGACACTTTATTTTTGTCCGACTCTATGTAGCTCAGGAGCACGAAATCGACGATTATGCGCCTTGCGCTGGACGGCGCAGTTATCGTCTCCGACAGATCCGGGTTTTCAAAGATTTCCTCGTCGATCGCCACGCTGTTTATGACCAGCTTGGGCTTGACCTCGTTTTTGTAGACGTTTTTCGTGTCGATGCTGTGAATACCCCTGGTGCAGGAGATATACAAAACACCCTCGTCGGACATGTAATTCCACGAGTTGGCCGTGACGGGAGACGTGAGGCCGTCCTGCTTCCCGATCGCCTCTATGCTCAGAGGCTCGTCCGACAGTAAATTCGACCTGCCGCATATATACACGCCTGACGAGCCCAAGAGCCACAGCCCGTCGCCGCCTATTATCCTGATATCGAATACGCTGTTGTCGTACCCGGACAGTTTGTCTATCCTGCGGACGCCGGAGCCGTCCATGAAACAGATGCCGTTCCCCGTTGAAATCCAGATGCCGCCATACGCCTCGTCGGGAGTCATCCTCAAAATCACGCCGGACGCGAGCCCGTCCTTTACCGTGATCTCGGAGACCGTATCCCCCTCTATCTTGTAGATTCCCCCTCCGTCGCTGCCAGCGTATATCACGCCGTCCTCCGTCTCGATGACGTTCAGGATGACGGGGGTCGACAAGCCGTCCTCGATGGTGTAGTTTCGCGTCACCCTGCCGTCCTCTATGATCGACACGCCGTTCGACGTGGAGGCTATGGCCCCGCCTTCGCCGCGGGGCCAGACGGAGCGCACCCTGTCGTTTACGAGTCCGTTCGCGGCGCTGATCGAAACCCATTCGCCCTCCCTGTAACGCATTACTCCGAAGTCCTGATAAGTCCCGATCCAGAGGTTATCCTCTTCGTCCGCGGCCAGCGTGCGGACGCGGGTGTTCCGCAGCGTCCCGGTCAGTTCGTTGGTGATTTCTTTCCCGTCCGGGCCTATGATAGAAAGCCCGTCGTCCGTCCCCAGATACAGATCGCCGTGATATTCGGATATC
>JAISWP010000025.1 GCA_031271065.1 Synergistaceae bacterium | reverse complement strand
GTCACCGTGGCTGATCTCCGTGAAACCGGGGACGATCTCCACTTCAGAGACGCCGCAGGCGCCGGCTATCTTCTCCGCGGCAAAGAGGGCCCGCTTGAGGGGGCTCGATGTCACGGCGTCGAACCTGTGCCCCGCCAGATACGCGGCCGCCAGCTCCGACTGCCTCATCCCCCGTTCGTTCAGCTCCGTGTCCATACGGCCCTGGAAACGGCCTTCCGCGTTCCAGGCCGTCTCCCCGTGGCGTATTATGAAAAATCTCATTGCGGGTCCTCTCCGCTGAACATCACCGTAGCGGCCCAGATCATGTCTCCGTCGCGCTCCACCGAATCCAGCAGCTCTCTGGAGATGACCCCGTCCACCTCCATGACGGCAAGGGCCAGTCCGCTGGACTCCTTGCGCCCCAGGGAGAAGTTGGCTATGTTGACCGCCGCCGCTCCGAGCAGGTTTCCCACCTTGCCGATGACTCCGGGGCGGTCGTGGTTCTGGAATATCAGCAGCTGTCCGTGGGGATTGAAGTCGATCCAGTAGTCGTTCACCCTGACTATATGCTGCCGTCCTTCCTCGGTTATGGTGCCGAATATGGTCTGCGACGAACTCTGCGTCTCAACCGTGACCTCTATGAGATTGTGATATGTCCTGGATTCCCCGAAACTTTCCTCGATCGCGATGCCTCTTTCGGCCGCGAGTATCGGGGCTATCATGTAGTTCGTCTCAGGTCCGTGGGTGACTTCGAGCAGGCCCTTTATGACCGCTATCGTGTAGGGCCTGTTCCTGTTGCCCGGAGCGTCCTCGTCGTTCAGAGCCTCGCCCCTGAGCATCACGCGGCACTTCACCGCGGGACCGCCGTCGTTTTCTGTGAGCTTGGCGGCGAGTATGCCCATCTTTCTGGCAAGGCGGACGAATTTTTTCTGCATATCCCCGAGATGCTGTTCCATGAAGGGAAGGTTGACCGCGTAATCGTACTGTTCGCCGCGGAGCGCCGCCAGCGCGTTGCCCACGGCGATGCGGGCGACCTCGGTCTGGGCTTCCACAGTCGTCGCCCCCAGGTGGGGCGACAGCACGACCTTATCCGCTATGTCGTCGGCGAAGAGCGGGTTATCAGCGCTCGGCGGCTCCTGGGTGAACACGTCGAACGCCGCTCCGGCGAGCCGCCCGTCCCGCAGCGCCTGGGCGCAGGCCGCCTCGTCGACTATTCCGCCGCGGGCGCAGTTTATCAGGTACGAGCCCTGTTTCATCGCCCGCAGCATCTTCTCGCTGATGACGCAGTGAGTCTCGTCGGTTATCGGAACGTGGACGGAGACGACGTCGGCCAGGGAGAGGGCGCCTGCCAGATCCGTCACCTTCTGGAAACCGAACTCGGCGGCTTTTTTCTCCGGCACGTAAGGGTCGTAACCCAGGACTTCCATGCCAAAGGCCCGGCACCTGATCCCAACTTGAGTCCCTATCCTGCCGAGGCCTATTATCAGAATCTTCCTGCCGCTTAGCTGATGCCCGGTGAAGCGTTTGCGGTTCCACTCGCCCCGCGTCAGAGAGGCGCAGGCCTGGGGTATGTGTCTCATCAAGGCCAGCAGCAGGGCCATTGTATGCTCCGCGGCCGCCAGGGTGTTGCCGGTCGGGGCGTTGATCACCACTATCCCGCGCCTGCTCGCCTCCTGTATGTCCACGTTGTCGACCCCGACCCCCGCCCTGGCAATGACCTTCAGACGGCTGGCCGCGGCTATCGCTTCCTTGTCCATGGACGTGCCGCTTCTCGTTATTATGGCGTCGTAATGGCCTATTATTTTCAAAAGGTCCGGCTTGGTGATCCCGACCCGGATGTCGGCGTCCGCGTCCGGAGCGTCCTTGAGCATCCGCACTCCCTCGTCGCCCAGGGCTTCCGGGATTATTATCCTGAAAGTATGCCCGCTCATCTCGATTCCTCCCACACCTCGAACGCCCGTTTCATGAAATCGCCCGCGCCGCTGCGGCGCTCACCCAGGGCCGCGTAAAGGCTTCCCAGCGCCAGAGATATCTCGGGCCACCTGACGTCGTGATAGTGAGACATCCTGATGAGCCTGCCCTTGAACCTGCCCTGTCCCCCCGCCGGTTCGACCCCGAGGGCTTTCAGCGCCTTAGCCGTCTCGGAGGTGCAGCCGGACGGATGAGAGAAGGCGGTGACGCCGGGTGAGCGGTATTTTTCATCTTTCACCAGCAGTTCGAAACCCAGGGCCTCTATGCCGGCGGCAAGGGAGCGGGCGGCGCGGGCTCGCAGGGCGAACCAGCCCTCCGAGCATACCGCGTCGAGCGCCGCGTCAAGCGCGAAGTAGAGCGATACCGGGGGCGTGTAGGGATTCTCGGGGGCTTCTTTGTCGAGGTCCTTCTTCTGGCGTATGAGGTCGAAGTAGTAGCTGCTCCGTTTTCTCTTCGATACCGCGTCCCAGCCCCGTTCCGAGAGCCATACCAGGCCGAGGCCGGGAGGCGTGAGCAGTCCCTTCTGAGATGCGGCCGCCAGTCCGTCTATGCCCCAGGCTTCCGGGAAGCAGGGCATGGCGCCCACGGAACTCACTCCGTCCACCAGCACCAGAGGGCGGTTTTTCGGCAGAGCGGATATGATCTCGTCTATCCGGTTGAATACCCCGGTGGATGTTTCGTTCTGAGTGAGCAGCAGCACGGACGCGTCGGGATTTTCCGCGACGGCTTTCGCCGCCGTCTCCGGCGCGGCTGCCTCGCCGGGCGTCACGTCCACGTTCACCATGACGGCGCCGGTGAGGGCCGTTATCTCGCGGAACCTGTCCCCGAATACCCCGCAGGACACGGAGACGACCTTGGTGTCCGGCCCGGTGAAATTGACCGCGAGGCTTTCCAGAGCGCCCGTCCCCGACGAGGGGAATATCACCGTTTTGCCGGAGCTTCGGAGAAGCCGCGACAGCTTGTCCTCGATGCGGGTAAAGAGCGCCGAAAAATCGGCTCCTCTGTGTCCTATCAGCGGACGGGCCTCCGCCAAGGACACTTCATCCGGTACAGGCACGGGTCCGGGAGTCATCAGATATCTTTTCACAGTCAGTCCCTCCATGTAAAAATATTTTTTAAAAGCGCCGCAAAAAAGAGGGGCCGAATCCTGCGTCGGCCCCCCGTCTCTGTCCTGATTATCGCTGCCGCCTGTAACTCTGCGTCGCTCAATCCTCCGAGGCGTGGAACCGGCCCATACCGGAAGAACCTCCGGCCGAACGGGCGGAGGAACTGGATGAAAGACAACCTGCAAAGTTTGCGTCAGACGATTTGTTCATAGCTGTCAACTTATATCATCTCGGGGGCTATATGTCAACAGGACGGCATATCGCGTCATCCGCCGAGGTACGCTTCTTTTACCTTCGGATTCTCGAGCAGTTCCGCGCCGGTCCCCTGAAGCGTTATGGCGCCGGTCTCCAGCACATAGGCTTTGCGGGCTATCCTGAGAGCGGCGTACGCGTTCTGCTCGACTAAGAGGATCGTGCGCCCCTCCCTGTTGATCTCGCTTATCGTGGCGAACACTTCCTCCACGAGTATCGGGGCGAGCCCCAGCGACGGCTCGTCAAGCATGAGCAGATCGGGATGGCTCATCAGCGCCCGGGCGACCGCGAGCATCTGCTGCTCGCCGCCCGAAAGGGTGCCTCCCTTCTGACCGCGTCTTTCCTTCAGGCGGGGAAAGAGCCTGTAACAGTATTCGATGTCCGCCTGTATCCCGTCCTTGTCGCTGCGGATGTACGCGCCTAGCATCAGATTTTCCTCCACGGTCAGCTGAGGGAGTATCCGGCGTCCCTCCGGCGAGAGCGAGATGCCCAGTTTCACCATGTATTCGGGCGGTCTGCCGAGCAGCTGCACAGGGCGGCCGTCCTTTCCGGTCCAGGTCACCTGACCTTTCGCGCCTTTGACCAGTCCGGCAATAGCGCGGATAGTGCTGCTCTTGCCCGCCCCGTTCGCCCCTATGAGTGTCACTATCTCGCCGCGGGCGATGGACATCGAGATGTCGTGTACGGCATGGATGGCCCCGTACCATACGTTCAGATTTTTTATCTCAAGCATTGGCGGCCTCCTTGCCCAGGTACGCCTCTATGACCCTCGGGTCTTTTTTTATCTCGTCAGGCTTCCCGTTCGCGATGAGACTGCCCTGATCCAGCACCCAGATGTGCTCGCAGACCCCCATCACCACCTTCATATCGTGCTCTATCAGAAGGATGGAGAGGGAGAACTCGTCGCGCAGGTTCCGGATGAATGTCAGCAGTTCGGCGGACTCCTGAGGGTTCATTCCAGCGGCCGGTTCGTCCAGGAGCAGGAAGGAGGGCTTGGTCGACAGCGCCCTGGCTATTTCGAGCCGCCTCTGGGCGCCGTAAGGCAGCGACGAGGCGGCGGCGTCCATGTATTTCTCCAGCCCGAGGCGTTCAAGCATCGCGGCGGCGGATTCGCGTATCTCCCGTTCCTCTCTCATGGCCGACGGGAAAAGGGGCAGGATGTTCATCCACCACCTGCTCTTTTCCCTCACGTAAGCCCCAGCCATCACGTTTTCGACGGCGGTCGCATTGCCGAAAAGCCTGATATTCTGGAACGTGCGGGCAAGTCCCGCGCGGCAGATTTCGTGAGGCGGCAGCCCCGTTATCTTTCTGGCCGGGCCCTCCTGAGGAGAGAACTCCACGTATCCGGAAGCGGGCTTGTAAAACCCGGTGACGACGTTGAATACCGACGTCTTGCCGGCGCCGTTGGGTCCGATGAGCCCGACGATGCCGCCGCGGGGGACCTCCATCGTCAGGTCGTTTACCGCGAGTAACCCCCCGAACCGGAGGACGAGGCCGCGCAGGGAAAGGGCAGGGCCGCTCACGCCGCGTCACCCCTCTGTCTGCTGAAAAAAGAGAAGAGCCGGTCCCAGCTGAACTCCTTCATACCCATGACACCCTCTCTCCTGAATATGATCACTCCTATGAGCAGGAGGGAGAATATGACCATCCTCATGCCTGGTTTTCCGGAGAGAAAGAGCTGTGTGGAGCCTATCATTATCGGGTTTTCCACGAAACGGAGCCATTCGAGCATCACCGTCACCAAAACGGAGCCCACGACGCTTCCCGTAATGGAGCCGAGCCCTCCTATGACGACTATCATGAGGGTGTTGTAAGTCTGGTTTATTGTGAACATCCTGGGGTCTATGGTGGTGATGATGTTGCCCATGAGCGCCCCTCCGACCCCCGCCCCGAAGCATCCTATCGTGAACGCGAGCACCCGGGTCTGGAACGTGTTGATGCCCATAGTCCGCGCCGCCGTCTCGTCGTCCCGCACGGCTTTTATGACGTTGCCGAAGTTGCTTTTCATGAGGCGTACAGTGCAGAACAGAGTGACGAGAAGGATGCCGTAACTCACCCGCAGGTTGGTGTGGGCCGGGATGCCCTTCAACCCGAGAGGGCCGTTGGTTATGGGCGTCAGATTGGTTATGAGTATCCGAAGAATCTCGGAAAAACCGAGCGTCGCTATGCCCAGATAGTCGCCGCCCAGCCGGAGCACCGGCATGGATATGAGCCATCCGAAAAAAGCCGCGGCCAGGCCCGCCGCCAGTATCGAGATCAGGAAGGGGGCGTGTACCCCGAGCAGCCAGGGAGCTATCGGGTCGAGTATCCACATGGCCGTTTTCTGCGCGGGAGTCAGTATCAGAAGCGCCGAAACGTAGGCGCCTACCGCCATGAACCCGGCGTGCCCCAGCGAGAACATGCCGGCCATGCCGTAAATCAGGTTCAGGCTCAGACCCAGTATGGCGTTTATCGCGATCATGTTCATTATCCGTATCTTGTACCCGTCCAGCAGGTTCGGCGCCTGCTGCAGAAAGACCGCAAAAGAGATTATGGCAAGGACGGTGAGAAATCTGTTCCTGACTTTCTTGGCGCCGCGCTCCGCGCTCATATCTTGTCCTCCAGCTTCTCGCCCAAAAGTCCGGTGGGTTTCACAAGGAGGATCACTATCAGGAGCACGAAGGCGAACGCGTCCCTGTAGCCGGAGAGCTTCGGGAAAAAAGCCACCGACATTATCTCGATGAATCCGAGGGAAAGTCCTCCGAGCATCGCGCCGGCGACGGAGCCGACCCCGCCGAACACCGCCGCTATGAAAGCCTTGAACCCCGGCATCATCCCCATCAGCGGTTCGACCTTGGGGTAGCGCAGCGCCCACATGATTCCGGCCACTGCCGCCAGAGCGGAGCCGATGGCAAAGGTCAGGGCTATGGTCTTATCCACCGATACCCCCATCAGGCGGGTAGTCTCTATGTCGTGGGAGATTGACCTCATGGCGAGCCCCTGCTTTGTCCTGTAGATCACCCACAGAAGCCCGGCGGCCAGAACGAACGATATCACCGGCACCATCAGGCTGAGAGGTATCAGCCTGACTGTTCCCAAAGCGAAGGGCTCCATCAGCAGTTTCGGCTGTATGACGTTTCTGGGAACCCCCGTAAAAGCGACGATGGAGGCGTTTTCTATGAAAAACGACACGCCGATGGCGCTGATCAGCGCCGATATTCTGGGCGCGTCGCGCAGGGGGCGGTAAGCTATCCTGTCCACCAAAAGGCCGCAGGCGGTGGCCCCCAGGACGGCTATGACAAGCCCCAGGGCCCACGGAATTTTGTACTGTATGGTGGCGAAAAAGACGAAATACGCGCCGAGCATGAATATGTCGCCGTGGGCGAAGTTAATGAGGCGCAATATACCGTATACCATCGTGTACCCTATGGCTATCAGCCCGTACATGGAGCCGAGCCCAAGCGCGTTTGTGAAGTGCTGCAGGAACATGCTGAAATTCAAGTAGAACGCCTCCGGATGAGAAATTTAAAAAGCGGCGAAGAACGCGCATTTTCGCCGCCTCTGTAATGTCGCCGCCATCCTCGCGGGGCGATGCGCCCCGCTGGGGAAATTTCTACATTTCGGGGACTACCGTTCCGACGAATGTCTTTTTGCCGTCTTTTATCTCCAGTATGCCTATGTCTTTCTGCGGGTTGTGGTCCGCGTCGAGGGTGGTGACGCCGGTGACGGTCGGCAGGTCTTTCGTGGCCTCCAAGGCGTCGCGTATCTTCTCTGGGTCGGCGGAGCCCGCGCGGGTGATAGCGTCGACGTACATCATGTAGCAGTCGTATCCCAGAGCCGCGTTGGCGTTCGTCTCCTTGCCAGGGTATTCTTTCTTCCAGAGTTCGGTGAATTTCGCCGCCACCGGGTTCATATCCGGCATGTCGGGGGCGTAGGCGAAACCGGTGTAGATGAAGCCCTCGATGGCTTCTCCGGCGAGGGTAACCATTTCCGGGTTGTCCATAGCGTCTCCGCCCATGAAGCGGAATTTCGCGCCCAGTTCCCTGGCCTGCTTCAGTATGATCGCGCCCTCGGCGAAATACGCCGGGAGCAGCACCACGTCCGGCTCCTTCGAGATAATTTCGGTGAGCTGGGCCGTGAAGTCCTGGTCGCCGGAATTGTATCTCATGTCGGAGACTATCTCTCCGCCGAGTTTTACGAAAGAGTTCCTGAAAAACGCGGCGAGCCCGACGGAGTAGTCGTTAGCCACGTCGACAAGCAGCGCGGCCTTCTTGTATCCGAGAGTCCTTATCGCGTAGGTGGCCGCGCCGGCGCCCTGCTGGGGGTCTATGAAGCAGGCCCTGAACGTGAACTTTTTGTCCTGCGTCACGAGCGGATTGGTGCTCGAAGTCGTCAGAAGGGGAACGCGTCCGACTTCCGCCACCTCGCTGCCGGCCATCGTCAGGCTGGAGCCGTAGGAGCCGATTATGGCGCTGACCTTGTCGTTCTCTATGAGGCGGGTCACCGCGTTGGCGGACTCCACCTTGTCCGACTTGTTGTCGACGATCACCAGTTCGACTTTTTTGCCGATAATCTCCGGAATTTCTTTCATCGCCAGCTGCACGCCCTCCAGCTCCAGCTGGCCTCCGAACGCGTTCTGCCCCGTGAGGGAGTTGAAAAACCCGATCCTGATGACGTCGTCCGCCGCGAAAGCCGCCCCACAGGCAAACATACATATTAAAACGCCGAGAATAACCTTACGCATCACTACCACTCCTCATATGATGATATTTGTGTATGATATGTGTGTAGAAAAAACAAAATATTACATCCGCGCCGAAAATTGACGTCGGTTGCAAAAGTTTTTTATATTTAAGTTGAATTACCGTAAAATCAACCAGTAAAAATGCTGAATATATTTATTAACTTTAGATAGCTAATAGTGACAATTCGAGAGGATCTTTTCATTTGCTCTCCTCGAAGCTGTTGTCTCCCTTCAATATAATGGTTTTTTTGAACTCGTCTCCGAATTTTACAGCGTAAGATTTTTCGTACGGATCGTCCCCGATTATCTGGCCGGGGTAAAATTCGCCTGTCACTATGCGGTATACGGGGTCGAGCGAAAAGCGGTAGAGGACGTCCGGGTGCAGGTCGGCCACCGAAACCTGTTTGCCCGCCATTGAAAAACCGATCTTGAGGTAGCAGTTCTCGTCGTACTGGCGCTCCGGCGACGGGACCTTGCGGTCAGATTGGATCAGGAGAAATCCTTTCTCCCCGTCCATGATCGACCCGACGAAGGAGGGCGCCCCGAAGGGGAAATCCCCGAAGTATGTGACGGCGAACCCGTTTTCCCCCGATTTATCCACCGGCATCTCCACGGAATTTGTCGAGAGCAGTTCATTGCCCATGTGATAGCTGTTTATTATGGCCACGTTGCAGGTGGTCCTCCAGGCGAACTCGGAGCTGCTGCTGGCGTTCTTGCCGGCCGGGGCCGCGGCGCCCACTATCCAGGCCAGCGGCAGCGGTTTCACGGACGACTCCGACGGGTCGTGGAACGTCTGAAATATGGTGAACTTCTGAAACTGGCTGCTCTGGTTTTTCAAAGTCAGGGTATATTTTTCCCCACTCAACATATATTCCAGCTCCTTGTAGTCATGTAAAAGGGAGTTACCACGTCGGCGGAGCGCATCTTCTGCAAGGCTGGAAGCCCTGTTCCTTCGCGTTTGAGACGGATATGGCTATGGCGCCGTGACGCAGCGCGATACAGCCGCGCCTGTGATAGAACCTTCCGGGGCGCGTTATGTAGACGGTTGTGAAAGGAAGCGCCTGCGTCGGGACCTCCGCCGCGAAAAGCAAAATCACCGCGGCGGCGAAAACAGCCGAAAAGACTTTCCTGCCTGTGCTTTTCATGGCGACCGCCTCGCTTTAAAGATTTATAGGAGTGATTATACTATACAATGAGCGGAACAGGGCCCCGAATACTCCGGCAAAAACATTCGGCCCCGCTTTCGCCGCTGTTTTAGAAATCCTTCAGCACCGGCACGGCGCGCGCCTCCGCTTTAGCCCTGGGCGAGTCCGTCAGAGTCTCCCATATTTCCGTGGACGAGTGCTCGAAATTCATCATCTCCCACCCCAGCCGTGAGAGTCTGCCGCCGGAACGCGATATTACCGGAAGAGCCGCGGATTTTCTCATCAGGGCGAGGACTTCCCTGCCGGCGCCGTTCGCGCCAAGGACCCTTATGTACTGGGGGCCCCCTTGCCGGAAACGTCTGCCGGCGCCGCGGTCCAGACCCAGGATCAGGTGGGCGCAGCAGCGCTGTATGCGTCCTTTTGTGTATCTTCTCGACACGCACATGCCGACGAACGAGTCGTAATCACGAGCCTCGTACACGCATCTTCTCATCCTGTTCTCGAGCCCTTCGCCGATTTCCGCCGCCTCCGATATCTGCCCGGGCGTCATGCGCAGCAGAGTCTGTTTCACGGCGGTCCAAAGACGTGCCCCGCTCGCTGCGGCGTGACCGAGGGATAAGGCTTCTTCCAGTATATCGGCGCACTTCTCCGGCATAAGGTGTCTGGCGCCCGCCAGGTCTCCCCTAAAGACCAGTTCGCGCACCGCGGCGGCGCTGGCGAACCCCCCGCCCGGAGATGTGTCGTGGAAACCGCCGCCGCTGCGGGCGACCGCTATAGTTTCCATGGGATATTTTTTGAACCTTATTCTCTTTATATAGGAAAGCGCGAGATTGTTGTTGGGTCTTTTCAATATGTCGAGCGCGCCCGGGAACGTCTCCTCCAGCGCCAGGCTTCTCGACTGCACGAAGGAGTATCCCAGGCGCAGAAATTTTTTCAGCGGCTCCCTGAAGGACGGCGGTTCCTCGCTGAGCAGGTCCGCCATGGCCTCCATCTCGGATTTTTTCTCCGGGGATTCCATGCCGAAGGCCATATACTCAGCCACGCCCGCGGAGGCGAGTATGTCGACGGCCGCGTCCGCGAATATGCCGGCGCTGCCGCAGGAAAAGACCGCGGGCAGTTCTAAGACCAGGTCGGCCCCGCAGCACAGCGCCATCTTAGCGCGGCTGAATTTGTCCAGCAGAGCCGGTTCCCCACGCTGAGTGAAATTTGCGGAAATTACAGCAATAATCGCATCAATTCGCGCAAATTCCCTCGATTTCCTGATATGATATTCATGGCCCTTGTGGAACGGATTATATTCCGCTATTATTCCCGCGGTTCTCAAAGCAGGCAGCAGCTCCCCTCGGTGCTTACATTAATCTCAGGGGAGCGCCAGGTCAAGGAGGTCAATAGGTGAAAATGAAGATTCTCGTGTTGAATTGCGGCAGTTCGTCTCTCAAGTATCAGCTGTTCGATATGGATGGGGAGAAGGTTCTGTCGAAGGGACTCGTCGAGCGCATAGGCATCCCCGGGTCCCGCGTGAAGCATAACCGGGGGGCGGGGGACCCTGTGATCCGCGAAAACGACATCCCGGACCACGGCGCGGCCATAAAGATGGTCCTTGACCTGCTGACGGGACCCGAGACCGGGGTCATAAAGAGCATGGATGAAATTTCCGCGGCCGGCCACAGGGTCGTCCACGGCGGGGAGAAATACGCAGAATCTGTCCTGGCCGACGACTCGGTCATGCGTGCCATCGATGAGTGCACATACCTCGCGCCGCTGCACAACCCCGCGAACCTGGCCGGCATCAGGGCCATGCAGGAAGCCCTGCCTGGGATCCCGAACGCGGCGGTATTCGACACGGCGTTTCACCAGACAATGCCGCCGGAAGCCTTTTTATACGGCATCCCGTACAAGTATTACGAGAAGGACCGGGTCAGGCGCTATTCGTTTCACGGGACGAGCCATAAGTTTGTCTCGTCGAGGGCGGCCGAACTACTGGGACGTCCGATAGAGCGGCTGAAACTAGTCACCTGCCACGTCGGAAACGGCAGTTCCATCACCGCTGTGGACGGGGGGCGCAGCGTGGACTCCAGCCTGGGCATGGGCACATCCCCCGGCGTGATTATGGGTACCCGCAGCGGAGACCTCGACAGCGCGGTCGTCCTGCATCTCGTGGAACGGGAGGGGAGCGTGCGGCGCGCCAGCGACATAATCAACAAGGAAAGCGGAGTCCTCGGGATTTCCGGTATCTCGAGCGACATGCGCGACATATTCGCCGCTTCCGTGGAGGGCAGCGAGAGAGCCGCTCTGACCATGAATATGCTGGCCCGCTCCATAAAGAAATATATAGCCGCCTACGCCGCCGTGATGGGAGGGGCGGACGCCGTCGTATTCACAGCCGGTGTAGGCGAAAACAGCGACACGGTCCGGGAACTGTCGCTTGAAGGGCTTGAGTTTATGGGGATAAAGCTCGACAAGGCCAAAAACGCCGGGATACACGGGTCGGAGGCGGAGATAAGCACGCCGGACTCGCCCGTGAAAGTTCTGGTCATCCCCACAAACGAAGAGCTGATGATAGCAAGAGATACCCTTGGCCTCGTGAAAAAGCGTCCCGATGAAAAGGTATGCAGCGCCTCCTGAGGAGTGGGACTGCGGCATCCTGCTCTCGAACATAAGAAAGAACGGGGAGCCCCACGGGGAGGTTCTGGAGCTTCCGATACACGGAAGCGTGGAATACTGGGGGCAGTCCTACGCCGCAAAGGGCCCGCTTTCAGTTCGCCTGACCGCCAATTACGCGGGAGAGAACATCGTGGTCCTCGTGGAGATAAAAGGAAAATTCTCCCTGCCCTGTTCGAGGTGTCTTAAAGAAACGATACTTGCAATTGACGGAAATATGAGGTATCTTTTTACTCTGCGGCATCCCGTGGATGGGGGAAAACGGCGCGGACGTCAGGACGACGGGACCGAGGCGGACGAACCGGACGGGGATGTCGATGTCATCTATCTTGACGGATATCAGGCCGAACTCGATCTCTCCCATAATGTGTGGGAAACTTTGATACTGAATCTGCCGGAGAGAGCGCTCTGCATGGAAGACTGTCTGGGGCTGTGCCCTGTCTGCGGATGCGACAGGAACGCGTTCGAGTGCGGATGCAGCGCAGAGGAGGGCGATCCTCGTTTCGGGGTCCTTCGGGGATTTGAATAACAGCGGGCCGGCGGCAGGCGGCCGGAATTTAAGCGGCAAGGAGGGAAAAATATGGCGACTCCCAAAAGAAGAATATCTCATGCCCGCACGCACAACCGCAAAGCCAAGTTCATCGGCGCGCTCCGTGCGGTTCCGAGGACGATATGTCCTAAATGCGGCGAGGAAGTAGAGACGTACAGGGCCTGCGGGCACTGCGGATACTACCGCGGCAGGCAGGTTCTCAAAATAGCCGAGGAAAAATAATCTCTTGCCGGGCGGCGGCGTGACGGAGGCGGAAAAACCGCCTCCTTGCCGTGATAAACGGCGCAGAACGCGCATATATATGAATTTTTAGCGCGGGCGTTTCGGCCGGTTTTGCGTCCGTCTGATGACCGTGTTTCTGCCGTGCGCCGCAGACCGATTGGGAGGGGGTGCGATACTGTCCGCTAACGAGTGGAAAAATACCTCTATACTGCGCAAGGCGATCAATTCGCTGAACGGCTTCCGTGTCGCGCTTCTCAAGGAGAGAGCGGTCATGCAGGAGACGGTAGCTCTCGTTATCGCCGTTATGGCCGCAATATATTTCGGATGCGACGTGTCGCGGATATTTCTCGTATTTCTCGCGTGTCTTCTGCCCATCACTCTCGAACTTGTGAACTCCGCCGTGGAGATATTCATGGATCACGTGCTCGGCTCCACTTACCGCGAGGAGATAAGGCGCGCGAAAGACATGCTGTCCGCGGCTGTCTGCGTCGCGCTGATAATCGGTTACAGCGGGTCCCTCTGGATCATCATCTTCGCAGACAGATAATCGGCGTTTAAATTTGATACGGCACAAAAGTTCAATTCTGCCGCCTCTTCGGCGGGTAAAAAGCGCCGTCCCGTTGGTGTATAATGTCCCAGTGTATTTATCGATGGAAAAAACGAGGGGTGGTGTGCGTATGGCCAAAGACGAGCCACTTTTGAGGATGGAATCCGTTGGCAAGGAGTTTTTCGGCAACCGGGTCCTGGCGGACGTCAGCTTTTCCCTGGGACATGGGGAGATACTGGGCCTCGTCGGAGAAAACGGAGCCGGGAAGTCGACCCTCATGAACATCCTTTTCGGTATGCCTGTCATCGCGGGCACGGGAGGTTACGAGGGTAAAGTCTTTTTTGAGGGAAAAGAGGCGCGCTTTTCCTCCCCGTTCGACGCGATAGACGCGGGCGTGGGGATGGTCCATCAGGAATTTTCGCTTCTGCCCGGTTTCACCGTCACCGAAAATATACTCCTCAACAGGGAATCCACAAAATACAACCCGCTTGTGGAGATATTCGGCGGCAGGATAAAGACGCTGGACAGACAGGACATGAGGCGGAGGGCCGAGAGCGCCATATCCGAGATAGGGTTTTCCATAGATCCCATGATGCTGGCTTCCGAGATGCCCGTTGGGCACAAACAGTTCACCGAGATTGCGCGGGAGATAGACCGGAAAAACACGAAACTTCTGGTGCTCGACGAGCCCACCGCGGTTCTGGCCGAGAGCGAGGCCGAGATACTGATACAATCCCTGCGGGGCATCTCCAAAAAGGGAATATCCATAATATTCATCTCTCACCGTCTGCAGGAGGTGGTGGATCTCTGCGGCAAGATACTCGTGCTTCGCGACGGCAGGATCGTCAGCGAGACGCGGCCCGGCGAAACCGACGTGTTCCGGATAGCGAGCCAGATGGTCGGGCGCAATGTGGAGACCGCTCCGTCCCACAGGCCTCCGAGGGGCGATACCGAGACGATTCTGGAGGCCGAACGTCTCTGGGTGGATATGCCGGGCGAAACGGTGCGCGAAGCGACGTTCTCCGTGCAAAAAGGAGAAATTTTCGGAATAGGCGGGCTGGCGGGCCAGGGCAAGCTGGGCATAGCCAACGGCATTATGGGGCTCTTTGCCGCCGGAGGCAGCGTGAAGGTAAAAGGCAGGAACGTCAGGCTCAACGACCCGGCTCACTCCCTTTCCCACGACATCGCGTTCGTGTCCGAGGACCGGAGGGGAGTGGGGCTGCTCCTGGAAGAGTCCATAGACTGGAACATGGCGTTCACCGCCATGCAGGTGCAGGACAAATTCGTCAGAAAGCTGCTGGGCGGACTGCTCAAATGGCGCGACAACGAGGCCATGAGGGCTGCCGCACAGGAATATATCGAGGGGCTGGACATCAAGTGCACCTCCCACAAACAGCGCGCGGTCGAGCTCTCCGGGGGCAATCAGCAGAAGGTCTGTCTCGCGAAGGCATTTGTCGTGAGCCCGGACATCCTTTTCGTGTCGGAGCCGACCAGAGGCATAGACGTGGGGGCGAAAAAACTCGTCCTCGACACCCTCCGAAGGGTCAACGAGGAGCGCGGGACCACGATAATCATAACTTCCTCAGAACTGGAGGAACTGCGTTCGATATGCGACAGGATAGCGATAGTGGATAACGGAAGGGTGATCGGGATACGCCCCGCGACCGACCCGGCCGCGGAGTTCGGCCTTCTCATGGTGGGGAGCGACGCGGCTGTGTCCGATCCCGTCATCGTCGGAGGTGAAGACTGATGGGCGGCGGCATCAGAAAATTCATAGAGAACGCCGGATGGCCCCGCATCATAATAGGCCTGTTCCTGCTGTCTCTTTACATAGCGGCGCCCTTCGTAAACGTCAGGGTGCTCTCGTCCCTCTCCGATACCCTCGTGAGGGTCGGCATGAACGGGGTGCTGGTCCTTGCGATGGTGCCGATGGTGCAGAGCGGATGCGGACTGAATTTCGGCCTGCCTCTCGGGATAATAGCAGGCCTTCTGGGCGCGGTCACCTCCATTCAGTTCCAGGTCAAAGGGCTGGCGGGTTTTGGGTTCGCCATGCTGGTTGCGCTTCCCATAGCGGCGGCGCTCGGGTTTTTCTACGCGCAGATCCTCAACAGGGTCAAGGGAGAGGAGATGATGATAGCGACCTACGTCGGATTTTCGTCGGTCGCCGTCATGTGCATGGCGTGGCTTCTGCTCCCCTTTAACAGTCCGGTGATGATATGGGGCTACGGGGGCAGCGGGCTGAGGACCACTATCAGCACCGAGGGTTATTGGAGGCATGTTTTGAGCGACTTCCTGGCTTTCGGGTCGGATACGGGGGCATTTTATTTTCCCACCGGGATGTTCATATTCTTTTTCCTGATGCTGTTTCTGGTGTGGGCTTTCTTTCGGACCAAGACGGGAACTGCTGTCACCGCCGTGGGCTCTAACCCTGAATTCGCGAGGGCTTCCGGCGTGGACGTGAACAGGATGAGGACCATATCCGTGATGCTTTCCACCGTCCTGGGCGCCATGGGGATACTGATCTACGAACAGAGCTTCGGCTTCATCCAGCTCTACATGGGACCGCTTTACATGGCGTTTCCGGCGGTCGCCGCCATACTTCTGGGCGGGGCGTCAGTCAACAAGGCCACCATGACCAACGTCGTGGCAGGAACCTTCCTGTTCCAGGGTATACTCACGATGACCCCGTCGGTCATAAACAGCCTGCTCCAGTCTGACATGTCGGAAGTGATAAGGATAATCGTATCCAACGGCATGATACTTTACGCCCTCACGAGAAAGACGCAGGTGAAGCGCTGATGAACCGGATGCAAGACAACGTCAGGCATTTTCTGATATCCAACTCCGTGCCGATAATATTCATCGCGCTGTCCGCAATCGCCATCCCGCTCTCGGGCTTTTCCTCCTCCTATCTTCTGCAGGAGATGCTGACGCGGCTCGCCCGGAATTCTTTTTTGGTGCTCTCCCTGCTTATTCCCATAATGGCCGGCATGGGGCTCAACTTCGGAATGGTGCTGGGCGCGATGGCGGGGCAGATAGGGCTGATTCTGGTCACAGACTGGGCGATTGTGGGCATCCCGGGCATGGTGCTCGCGGCGATAATCAGTTTGCCGATAGCGGCCGTGCTGGGCTATATCTGCGGCAGCGTCCTCAACCGGGCCAAGGGGCGCGAGATGGTGACCTCGTACATACTGGGTTTCTTCATGAACGGCATCTATCAGTTCGTGGTGCTGTATCTCATAGGGGTGAGGGGAATGATCCGGATACCCTTCGCGGATATAGAGCTCCGCATACCTGTGACCAACCCGCAGCTGGTGCTGTCCAGGGGTTACGGCGTACGCAACGCCATAAACCTGACCGGCCTGCGGCACGCCCTCGACAACGCCCTCGAGTTCAATATTCCCGTCGGTGGATCGAGCGTGAACATCCCGGTCAGCACTTATCTTCTGATAGCGGTGTTCTGCCTTTTCATAGTCTGGTTCCGCCGCACGAAGCTGGGGCAGGACATGAGGGCGATAGGGCAGGATATGGCTGTGGCCGACTCGTCGGGAATAGCCGTGGAGAGGACCCGCGTGATAGCCATAATCATTTCGACGATGCTTGCGGCGTTCGGACAGATCATCTTTCTTCAGAACATCGGAACGATGAACACCTACAACAGCCACGATCAGACCGGGATGTTCTCGATAGCCGCCCTTCTCATAGGGGGGGCTACCGTCTCAAAGGCGTCGATAGCCAACGTATTCGTGGGGGTGATTCTCTTTCACCTGATGTTCGTCGTCTCTCCGATGGCGGGCAAGGAGCTGATAGGCCAGGCCCAGCTGGGCGAATATTTCCGGGTCTACGTGTCATACGGAATAATAGCCGTGGCCCTTGTGCTTCACGCGTGGAAGCGTTATCAGGAACGCGAGCGTTCCAGACGCAGTCTCAGAGGGGAGGCCTAGCCGATGGCTCGAAAGGACGCGGCGGCGGCCCGAAGGATGGTCATACGCGCGCTCTCTGTGTTAGCGCTCGCGGCTCTGGCCGTCCTGATGTACAAAATAGGCAGGGAGTTCGACATGATTATCGATAACGGGTCTGTGGTCATAGACGGCAGAGAGTACGCCGCGATGGACTACGGAACCGTGATAATAGACAACGGCAGGATAAAAGACTTCGACATGTGGGCGGATGACAGGGTCATAAAGAAGATGGTGGGCGCCGAACACGTCCTTACCGTAAAGGTGATAAACGAGGACGACGATTCGGTGATAAAGACCGTCGAGCGGAGGATAACGCTCGATTTCAACACGAGGGCTGAAATGATCTCGATCCCGGCCATAACGAACGAAGCGGAAAACATACGGGTCCCGAACCCCCTCTATTCGCCGGAGCCTGTGGCAATCCCGGACGATCCTCCGTCGTCCGGAGGGACTGAGGACGGTCTGCCCGGCGGCGGCATGATTGACGGGGGATTTTAAAATGACTGTCCTGACACTCTGAGCGCATACCGGGGGAGATAAGATGCACGCGGCTGTCGGTTTCAGCGATAACCCGGATACGAATCTGGCTGGCGCGCAGGCCGCCGGAGAGGCAGTGCGGCGCGCGCGCCGCAGGGATGAATGTGACCTCGTCATGCTGTTTGCCACGGCGCGGCACGACGCTTCCGCACTGCTCGGCGCCGTTAGGAGCGTCGTCGGGGAGCGCGCTCGCATCGCCGGGGGCGGAGCGGTGGGGATAATAACCAACGACTGTTACGGTTATGCCGGGGACCAGGTGGGAGCCGCCTGTTTCTGGCTGGAGGACTCCACCGTGGACATCCTGTCGGAGGGCGGCCTGCACGAAGGCGAGTTCGAGACCGGGCAGCGGCTCGGACGCAGGATGCGCGGCGCCGGGATATCGAAAGACTCCCAGGTGATGCTTTTTTACGACACGATCGACCGGACTCAAGGCGGCCTGAGGCTTCTCATGGCCACCCACCTTCTGGCCGGTATAGAGAACGAGATGGGTTTTCTGCCGGATATCAACGGGGCTGGGATGATGGGGGACTACGCCTGCAGCGCCGTGAAGCAGTGGATAGGAAGCGATATTACGGATCATCACGCCATGACCATGACTTTCGGAGGGGATGTGCGCGTGGACAGCGTCATCATGCACGGCTGCCGCCCCGCGACGGGATATTACACGGTGACTAAGGCTATGGGGCCTGTCATCCTGGAGATAAACGGCAGGCCCGCGCTCAGATTCATCGACGAGACGCTGGGGGGCAGTATTTCCCCCGAAGCGTATCCCTTCTTCCTGCTTTTCGGAGTGCACAGCGGCAGAAGGTGGGCGGAGTACGACGAAAATATCTACGCAAGCCGTCTCTGCCTTGCCATAGACAGGGAGCATGACGGCATTGTGATGTTCGAGCCCGATATGACGGAGGGCACTGAGTTCCAGATAATGTACCGCAGTTTCGATCTCGATTATATGAAGCCGAAAATCGACGGCGTGTTCGAACTCGTGTCGGGCCGGAGGCCGGTGTTCGGGTTTTATATCAACTGTGCGGGACGCGCGGCGGGCTACGGCGGAGTCGACATCGAAGACGCGGTGGTGCTCAGGGACACGGTGGCGGGACGGGTTCCGACGCTAGGCATCTACACCGGCGTCGAAATATCGCGGGTCCAGGGACGCCCCAGAGGGCTCGACTGGACCGGAGTATTTTGTCTTTTCAGCGTGCCGGAATGAACGACGAACTGACGCGCGAACTCGAATACCTGAGAAGGTGCTGCGAACTGGACGCCGGGAAGATTCTGGCTCTGGACTCTCAGTGTATAGCCATAAGGCAGGAACTGGAGCTGAAACGCCGCGGTTTCGGCCTCATGGCGGAGCTTGCCGCCACGCTCCGGCACGATTCGGATTACGAGAGCATATTCGTGTCCATCTCCCGGCGCATCAACTCCGCTCTCAACATGGAGCGCTGCGCGGTGCTGGTCCGCGAGTCCGGCAGACGTTACAGGCCGTCGGTTCTCCAGGGGTATCCGGAGCATGAGGCGGCGTCGATCCGGGATAGAGTCATAGAGGCGGACGACGAGATGCTGGACCCGGCAAAACCGATCCTCGTGACCGGCGAGGACGTTGCCGGACGCCTTGCCGGTCTGAGGGCGTCCCTCGGGATCAAATATCTCATAACCTCTCCGGTGGCCGCCAGCAGCGGAATCGTCGCTATCCTGGCGGCAGGGCGCAATGTGGAGCAGCCTCCTTTCCTCTCCCGTCTGTCGGCTGGCGACGTCGAAACGATGCAGACCGTGAGCGCGCATCTCGCCGCCCTTCTCGCCTCTCAAAGAGTGGTGGAGGCGGAGGAGAGGACGAAAATAATGCTCGACGCCACCCCGATGGTCTGCGTGCTGTTCGGCAGCGACGGCAATCGCCTGGCCTGCAATCAGGAAACGGTGAGGCTTTTCGGTGTCTCGGGCAAGCAGGAATACCTCGACAGGTTTTACGACCTGTCCCCCGAATTTCAGCCGGACGGAAGACGTTCAGCCGAACTGGCGCACGAAAAATTGAGGAGAGCGTCTGAGGAGGGGTTCCTTCGTTTCGAATGGATGCACAGGAAGCTCGACGGAGAACTCATACCGTCGGAGATAACGCTCGTCAGGGTGCGTTACGGCTTCGAATATATAATAGCCGGCTATACCAGGGACCTGCGGGAGCAGAAGGCCATGCTGGGGGCCATGCTGAAGAAAGAGGAGGAGCTTCTCGCGGCGCGGGATACAGCGGAAAAGAACGCGCGGGCGAAAAGCGAGTTCCTCGCCAATATATCCCACGAGATACGCACCCCGATGAACGCCGTCCTGGGCATCAACCGCCTCCTGGAGAACACAGGCCTCGATCCGTCCCAGCGCGAGTACCTGCATCAGGCCGCCAGGGCGGCCGATCTGCTCATGAACGTCATAGACGATCTGCTCGACTTCTCCTCGATTGATACAGGCCGCATGAAGCTGAAACGGGAGCCGTTCCTTCTGCGCAAATCTGTGAGCGATGTCGTCGCCCTGGTCCGGGAGCAGGCCGAGGCGAAGTCACTCGAGCTGATATCCGATGTGGGGCGTGACGTGCCCGACGGACTGATCGGCGATCATCTGAGGCTGGAGCAGATCCTCATGAATATAGCGGGCAACGCGGTGAAATTCACCAGCGCCGGCTCGGTGCGAATCTCCGTCTCTTTGCGGGAATCGGCCGGGGACGAGGCGACGCTGTTCTTCGAGGTCGAGGACACGGGTATAGGTGTGACGGAGGAGGAAAAGGAGAGGCTTTTCATGCCCTTTACCCAGGCTGACACCTCCCGCACCCGCAGATACGGGGGTACAGGGCTCGGGCTGGCGATCTCCAGAAGTCTCGTCAATATGATGGGCGGGGATATCTATTGCGAGCCGGGGAAAGACGCCGGCAGCAGATTCTGCTTCACGGTGAAGCTGGGGCTGGACCGGCCGGCTGTTTATCCGGCCGAAAAGGGCCGGGAGGCGGATGATTTCAGTTCTCTCGAGGGCATGAGGGTCCTGCTGGTCGAGGACAACGAGGTGAACCAGCTCATTGCCTCCGAACTGCTGTCAGCGCGCGGCGCGATCATCGACGTGGCCAGTACGGGAGTCGAAGCGATCAAACTGCTGGAACGGGGCGAAAGGTACGACGCTGTGCTGATGGACATACAGATGCCCGAGATGGACGGCATCACGGCCACCATAAAGATTCGTGAAAATCCGGAATTCAGGGACCTGCCCATAATAGCCCTGACCGCGCACGCGCTGCCCGAGGACAGGGAACTGAACCTCAAAAGCGGCATGAACGATCATCTGACAAAACCCATAGACCCGGTATCTCTGTACAGGACATTGCGGTACTGGGTTTCGGGACGCGGATAAATACGAAAAATCGCTGCTGTTTTAATTTCAAGCCGTCCCGCCCGGCGTCAAAACAGCGTTTTGCGCAAGATCGGCTCTGGAGGATTGAATCAAACCTGTCTGATGCGAATCCGATCTGAAATCAAGTGACATTCCAGGGAGGGTTCGGCGTTTAAACGGGTGTCGTTGTGTCCGCGTCCGGGTTATTTTTTGTGCTGTGTCCTGATAAAAGCCGCCAGTTTGAAATCCTCGCTTCTTATGTGATTTACGAGCCATCCCGCGACGCTCGAATGTACTTCACCGACGAGGGTGTCGGTGGGGCCGGCCTCCAGGAGACGGCTTGTCAGTTCCCTCACGGCCGCCTTGAATTCATCGTGATAGCGCTTGTGGTACAGGTATTCGGAATAGTCGTATCTCTCCATGATCTTTTCCTCGTCGCCGAAATGCTTGATTATGTAAGCGTTGAGGAATTCGAGGACATTGCCGAGCTCCGCGCTCCCCTTGCCTTCGGAGCACGCGTCGATAAGCCTGTTCAGCGACGCTATCAGCTGTTTATGCTGTCCGTCGATCATCTCGTGGCCTGTGGCTAAATCATCGTCCCACTCGTATGCCAT
>JAISWP010000247.1 GCA_031271065.1 Synergistaceae bacterium | reverse complement strand
GAATCAGTGTTCCGGAGTGATAACGGTCCTCACGGATGATACTCCTCTCAACGTCAGGAGCGGCCCCTCCACCGGGAACCCGGTGCTCACGAAGGCGGCGAAGGGTTCGAAGCAGTCCGTGCTGCTGTGGGCTCCGGACAGCTCACAGAAGAGCGGCAGATGGTTCCTTCTGGTCGACGATCAGAAAAAGACCGTGATGGGCTGGGTCTCGGGGGATTACTGCGATGCCGCCGGAGTGGTGTTCGCGGATTAGAGGCCCTTTTGCATCAGTGAGGTGACATAAGTATTTTTAAGGATCTGCCGTCAAGCGAAAAGTTAAAGGTATTCATCGCGGTTCTCTGCGGGGTGTTTATTTTCGGCGCAGCCGCGGCCATAGTCGTCAAAAAAACGCCGCGGCCCAGCCCCTCGCCCGTGGAAGTCAAGGAGGAAACGTCCGTGCCGGTGTCTGGGGATATAAAAGAATATATTCCGGCGCCGCCCGAACCAGATCCGCTGCCGACGTTCGAGGAAGCCGGCGTCTCCGAAAGGGCGTCTATCGCCAAAGACGTTCCCGGAACCCTCGTCATAGTGGACAAGAGCAGCTATACGATGGAAGTGTTCCGTGACGGCCGGGCCGTCAGGCGATACGGGGTAGCCGTCGGCCTCAATGCCGGAGACAAGCGGAGGGTGGGCGATATGCGCACTCCTGAGGGTGAGTTTCCGATAGTGCAGATTCAAAATGCCTCGGACTGGACCCATGATTTCAGGGACGGGAAGGGGCAGGTAAGGGGCGCTTACGGGCCGTATTTCATCAGGCTCGGAACTCCCGGGTGGACCGGAATAGGGATACACGGAACCCACGCCCCGGCCTCCATAGGCACGAACGTCACGGAGGGCTGTATCAGGCTCGGCAACGACGACGTGGCGGAACTGCGGAGAATTGTGAAAATAGGCGATAAGGTCATCATAAGACGCTGAGACGCGGCACGGGGGCAGGGGTCAGAAATTTTTCAGCTCGAAAGACGCCCTGCTCGCCGTCAGCCTGTAGTATCTTGCTTCCTCGGGAATGGTCTGCGCGTATTTTTCCGGCCAGCCGCGGGGCGTATTGAGTGAGACGGCCCGGTCGTACCGCCGCCTTCCTCTTGTCAGAACGTAGACGTCGAGAAGCCTGCCCTCGCGCAGCTCGAACCTCACGTCCACCACTCCGTCCACTCTTGGCTGCAGGCCGCTGCCGGTATGGTCGTTTGTGAAAAATACGAAATCGGTCTCGGTTTTCTGCGCCCTGCACTCCATGACCCTGAATCCGTACAATTCTTCGTTTTCGGGTATGACGAGCCTCTCGTTCGCTTCATCTGGGCTGAATATTACCGGAAGATTTACTGTGCCGTCCGGGTTTTCCGCGGGGCGGCCCCTTATGCTGAGCGGCCGGAGGCATGGCAGCATGGAACCGAACAGCAGCCAGTCGGTGACTGCGGGACCTGTGTTTTCATCCTCGTAACCTATTGCGGATGGCTTGCCGGAAACTTTGAGTTCGCTCACTCCCGGGGATATCACGGCTTCGTCCATAGTCCGCACGAAGTACCTGACCGCGTACGCGATTTTCAAAGAGGCGTTTTCCCTTTTGCCCTTGGGCGAACCGGCTGTTACTGCGCCTATACTGACCGGGCCGTCCCATTTGAAGGGATCTTTATTGATGCCGAAGGCGCTTTTGTAGCCGGAAGCGTTCTTGGGCAGACCGTAGCCGCAGAGTTCCGCCGGATGCCTCAGAATGGAGAACACCGTTTCGGCTTTGGAGCTCGCGTAATTCAGATCGTCGGTCACATGGTATATCCTCACGGGCAGAACGAGCGCGCCGGTCAGTCCCAGCAGCAGCATCGAGGCTATGAGTGACGAGATCAGCAGTTCTATCATCATCATACCGGCGCGGCCCGCGCAAAGACGGTTTTTCGTTTCGCTCTTCATCCTGTGCTCCAGTCATCGTGCTGATAAATTAAATTAAGATCATCACGGGAGTATCATGAAATAAGAATGCTGTTTTGTAACCGAAGCGAGTACGGAGCGCCGGTTAGGCATAATTCAGGAATTACCGCGCCGCGAGGCGCCGCTCTTCATTCATCCTGTTCCTGCGGTTTTGAGCGGGCGTTTCAAACAAGTGACGCGTTCAGCCCGATATTCCTGATTGAGAAAACCGTCGATATAGTTTATCATTCAAGTCAGTTAGATATCGTCAACAGGAGGGGTAAGCAATGAAGAAAGCGTTGATAGCGGTTGCTGTGCTTGTTTTGATCGTTGCCGGTCTGCAGATGACCGGTCGGAATCAACCGCAGAGTACGCCCGGCGCTTCGTCGGGGGGCGCGTCCGCGCCGGCGGAAACTCCCGCCGCGCCGGAACCTGCCGCGGAGCCGGAAACGCCGAAGCCCGCCGAGCCGGCCGCCGCTGAACCAGAGCCGGGTCAGGCGCCGCCGTCCAATACTTCCGAGGATACGCCTAAAGCCGCACTTCCCGCCGAAGATGCGTCAGGCGGCCAGGAGTCACCTGGCGGCGGAGCTGCCGAGGCAGTCCGGGAGCCCACCGGCGGGCCAAAGGCCGGCGGCGTGCTCCGCTGGCGCGAGGTCGAAAATCCGCCGAACCTGGATCCTCACATGGCCACGGATACGACTTCCGCACGTGTTTCTTACTGCATCTACGAAAACCTCGTCGTAAACAGCACAGACGGACAGCGCATCGAGCCTCAGCTCGCCGACAGCTGGAGCGCTTCGGAGGACGGGCTCACATGGACGTTCAAACTCCGCCCAGGAGTTCGCTTCCACAAGGCCTCCGAGGGCGGCAGACCAACGGAGAACGGCGGGCGCGAGGTCACTGCGAGAGATTGGAAGTGGACCTTCGAGAGAATGGTGCGCGACAAATCCCCGCGCGCTTACTTCGTCAACTGCATAGAGGGCTATCAGGAGTTCTTCGACGGCAAGGCGGACGAGTGGACCGGCATAAAGGTCCTCGACCGTTACACACTCCAATTTACCCTGAAGGAGCCTTTTGCCCCCTTCATATCCGTGCTGGCCTACAATTCCTTTGTGGTCGTGCCGGAGGAGGACGTCACGAAGTGGGGCGGCGATTTCAAATTCCATCCGGTCGGAACGGGGCCGTTTATCTTCGAGGAGTGGCGGCAGGATGAACGGGTGATACTGGCGAAAAACCCCGATTACTGGCGCAGGGACGACGCGGGCAGACAGCTGCCGTACCTGGACGGATGGGAACTGGTCGTCATTCCGGACAGCACCGTGGCGTGGGAGGAGTTCAAGAAGGGCAACGTGGATATGATGCGCGACGTTCCGGAGCGCCTGGTGAAGGACGCGCGGGATTCTCTCGGCGGGAACTTCATGGAAGGCCCTCAGCCCGGCACCTACTACTATGGTTTCAACATGACCAAGGAGCCGTACAAGAGCAGCAAGGCGCTGAGGCACGCGTTCAACTACGCGGTGGACCGCCAGCGGATAAATGAGCTCGTTCTCGAGGGGCTCTGGTTCCCGGCGCGCGGGATACTGCCGCCGTCGATCGCCGGTTACAACCCGGAGCTCAAGAGCTACAATTACGATCCAGGCAGGGCGAAAGAGCTGATGAAGGAGGCCGGTTTCGAGGACGGCTTCGAGGCGACTCTCACGGTCGCCCAGAACGTGCGCCACAGGGCTATAGCCGAAGCTATCCAGGCTCAGGTCGCGGAACTCGGCATCAAGCTAAACGTGCAGGTAATGGACTGGGGAGCGCAGCTGGATATGCTCGACCGCGGCGAGGCCGACATCTATAGGATGGGGTGGGTGGCCGACTATCTGGACGCGGACAACTTCCTCTATGTGCTTCAGCACTCGAGCAACGTCGGAGCTCTGGGGAACTACTCCCGCTACAGCAGCCCCGAAGTTGACAAACTTCTCGAACAGGGAAGGATCGAGACCGATCCGGCAAAACGCGTTGAGATATACAGGCGCGCGGAGCAGCTGATAGTGGACGACGCTCCCTGGGTATATCTGTTCTACTACTACAACAACCTGGCGGCTCAGAAGTGGATCGGCGGAGCTGTACTGCCGGCTTTCGGAGACTACACGTCACCAATGCACACGGTCTGGATCGATAAATAAATCGCTGGGCCGTATATCCGGCATTGTAAGATAAGCCATTTTACAGGGGGCGCCCTGCGCCCCCTGTATTTAACTTTAGACCGCAGACGTTCCGTTCATCTGGGGGTGCTGTTTTGTTTACTTATATCATAAGAAAGATGCTCTACACCATACCGGTAGTCTGGGGAGTAATAACCGCTGTGTTCATACTGATGGCGGTCGTGCCGGGCGACCCGGTGCGGATAATGGCCGGCCAGCGCGGGGATAAGGCCACGATAGAGAAAATACGCCGCGACCTCGGTCTGGATCTTCCTATAACCCGGCAGTACACGAAATTTCTTGGAGAGCTGCTGAGAGGAGACCTCGGCATGTCGTACCGCAGCAACGAGAAGGTCTCCTCCGCCATAGCGGCGCGTTTTATGATGACGGTGAGACTCACGGCATGGGCGATGCTCGCGGCGGTGCTTCTCGGAATAACCACGGGGATCGTATCGGCCGCGAGACAGCACTCTGCCTTCGACTACGCCGCCATGTTCATCGCTGTGTCCGGGGTGAGCGCTCCGGTATTCTGGGTCGGGCTTCTGATGCTTCTGGTGTTTGCCTACACTCTCGGGTGGGTGCCGGGCATAGGGGTTGGGAACGGAGAGGGGATATATCTGGTGCTGCCGGCAATAACGCTGGGGGTGCGGCCTGCCGCGCTTCTGGCTCGTCTCACGAGATCCTGTATGCTGGAAGTCATGACGCAGGACTACATACGAACCGCCCGTGCCAAAGGGGTGAGAGAACAGGTCGTCATAATAAAGCACGCTTTGAAGAACGCCATGATACCGATAATAACGGTAATAGGGACTCAGGTGTCGGATATGCTCTCCGGCGCTGTCCTGACCGAGAGCATCTTCGCGTGGCCCGGTGTAGGCCGTCTCGCGGTGGACGCGCTTCGCAGCAGGGATTTCCCCATGATAAGAGGGACTGTCATAGTGCTGGCCGTGACTTTTCTCGTCGTCAACCTGATAGTGGACATATCTTACGGGTTCTTCGACCCGAGGATACGCTTCGAGGACAAGTGAGGCGGACGTCATGACAGCACTCAAGGACGTACATGCGCGCTCATCCGCGGCCGAGACGAGCGAGAGCCTGTCGGCCGAGGCCTGGAAACGGTTTAAGAGAAATAAACTGGCCCTTCTGGGACTTGCCATGACGCTCACTATAATACTGGCCGCTCTGTTCGCCGGGTATCTGGCGCCCTACGACCCGGTCAAACAGCTGATATGGACCGAAGGCGCCTCCGCCAAACTGGCTCCGCCGTCCGCCGAGCACATAATGGGCACCGACCTCTACGGGCGGGACATATTCAGCCGGGTGCTTTACGGGGCCAGGATATCCCTTCAGATCGGAGTCTTTGCCACAGCCGTCACGCTCATAATCGGAGTGCCCCTCGGCGCGGCGGCCGGATACAAGGGGGGAGTCTGCGACGACCTCATATCGTGGCTGGTCAATGTGGTGTTCGCCTTTCCCTTCATCCTCTTTGTGCTGGCCGTAGTCTCGATTTTTCAGAACCCGAGCCTGCATTTGGTATTCGTCGCGATCGGCCTCGTGAACTGGGTCAGCATTTGCAGGATAACGAGAGGGCAGTTTTTTTCCCTTCGGAACAGCGAGTTCGTGGAGGCGGCCCGCGCGCTTGGTCTTCCGTCGTCCCGGATTATATTCAGGCATATACTGCCGAATGCCATAGCTCCGATCATCGTGCAGGCGACGCTCGGTATGGGCGGGATAATCACGGTCGAGGCGGGGTTGGCTTACCTGGGTTTCGGCGCTCAGCCTCCCACGCCCTCCTGGGGGCTCATGATTTCCGAGGGGCAGCAGTATCTCTCGCAGGGGCAGTGGTGGTGGTCGGTCTTTCCAGGCATTGCCATAATGTATACGGTGCTCGCCTTCAATTTCCTTGGCGACGGTCTGCGCGACGCGCTGGACGTGCGTCAGAAAAGGTAGGCGCGCCGTGCCTTTGCTCGAGATAAAAGATCTTACGGCGGTTTTCGACACCGACAGGGGGACCGTCAAAGCCGCGGACGGCGTTTCCATGTCCATAGAAGCTGGGGAAACGCTCGGAGTGGTGGGGGAGTCTGGCTGCGGAAAGAGCGTGACGGCGCTTTCCGTCATGAGGCTCCTTCAAAAACCAGCGGGACGCATCGCCGGCGGTGAGATACGCCTCGAGGGGGAAAACCTGCTCGATCTCTCCGAAGCGGAAATGAGGCGTATCCGCGGCAACAGGATATCCATGATCTTTCAGGAGCCTATGACCAGTCTCAACCCGGTCTATACCATCTGCAGCCAGATATCCGAGCCGCTGATGCTGCATCAGGGGCTCGGGGCGAAGGAAGCGCGCGCCAGAGCCGCGGAGATGCTCGATATCGTCGGCATCCCCAACGCGAAATCCCGCGTCGGCGAGTACCCTCACCAATTCTCCGGGGGGCAGCGCCAGAGGATAATGATAGCTATGGCCCTTGCCTGCCGTCCGTCCCTTCTGATAGCCGACGAACCGACCACCGCTCTGGACGTCACCGTGCAGGCCCAGATACTGGATCTAATGAACGCTCTCAAAGAGGAATTCGGCTCGTCGGTCATGCTCATAACCCACTCACTGGGGGTCGTGGCCGAGACTGCCCGGAGGGTCGCGGTCATGTACGCCGCCAAAGTGGTCGAGGAAGCGTTCGCGCGCCCTCTTTTCAAGGCGCCCCTGCATCCGTACACCAGAGGTCTCTTGTCGTCGATACCGAAAATGGACGAGACCGTCGAGCGGCTGTCCGTCATACCGGGGATAGTCCCGAGCCCGCTTGCCTTTCCCGACGGGTGCCGTTTTCACGACCGCTGCCAGGAGAAGATGGATATATGCGAGCTGTCTTTGCCGCCGATGATAAGCCTTCCGGGTGACAGGTACGTCAGGTGCTGGCTGTACGACGGAAAGGGGGAAGCCGTCAATGGGCGGAACGACGCCGGATTGTGAAGAAAATTATATAGAAGTGTCGGAACTGAAACGGTATTATCCGATAAAGCGGGGCGTATTGCGCCGGACGGTGGGTCACATCAAAGCTGTGGACGGAGTGTCCTTCTGCATTAAAAGGGGGGAGACACTAGGGCTGGTGGGCGAGTCGGGCTGCGGCAAGACCACGGTAGGCCGGACCATACTGCGACTCATAGAACCGACCTCCGGCAGCGTCAGGCTGTGCGGCGAGGATGTGGGGGAGCTTGAAAGACGCAGCGGCGCCTCCCTTCGCAGGAGGATGCAGATAATATTCCAGGATCCCTACGGCAGCCTCAACCCTAAGATGACAGTGCAGGACATAATAGGGGAGGCGCCGGTGTTTCACGGCATAGTTTCGAGGCGTGACGCCGCCGCTTACGTCTGCGAGATGATGGACCTGGTTGGGCTGCGCCCGGAGAGCCGGGCGAAATACCCCCACGAATTTTCAGGGGGACAGAGACAGAGGATAGGGATAGCCCGGGTTCTCGCCATGAAACCGGAATTTGTCGTCTGTGACGAGCCCGTCAGCGCCCTGGACGTCTCCATACAGAGCCAGGTGCTGAACCTGCTGGCCGATCTGCGCGACGCGTTTTCCCTGACCTACCTTTTCATATCCCATGACCTTTCCGTGGTGAAGCATATCGCAGACAGGGTGGCGGTGCTGTATCTGGGGCATCTTGTCGAAACGGCCCCGAAGGAAAAATTTTTCGGAAATCCGCTGCACCCTTATTCCCAGGCGCTCATATCCGCGATCCCGTCGACGAACCCGGAGGCGAAGCGAGAGAGGATAATTCTGGAAGGAGACGTGCCGTCGCCGGCCGATCCACCGTCCGGATGCGTCTTTTCGACCAGATGCCCCAAGGCCCGCCCCGTTTGCCGTGAAAACCCGCCGGAGATGAGAGATATGGGGGACGGGCATACGACCGCGTGCCATTTCTGCCGCTGAACTGCGCGACGCGCGGCTTTGCCTGGTCCGCGGTCAGGCCTGGTCCCGCGCGCGCCGCCGTTCCACCGTTTCGGCGTAGCTCCGCAGAACCGCGTTCATGCGTGTCTGATACCCTTTACCCATTCTTCGGTAAAACTCCAGGACTGACTTGTCAATACGGATGGTGATCTGCTCTTTTTGCGGCGGAGCAGACAGCCGTTTTTCAAGTTTCCTGCTGAGCTCATGATTTCGCGTTTTCCCCTTTCAGCCGGATATTTTTGAGTGCC
>JAISWP010000158.1 GCA_031271065.1 Synergistaceae bacterium | reverse complement strand
GAGTGGAAGGATAAATATCCCGACTGCCTCCTGCTCTTTCGCATGGGAGATTTTTTCGAATTGTTTTTCGACGACGCGGTGACGGCGTCGGAAGTGCTCGACATAGTGCTGACCGCGCGCGATCAGGAGAAGGCCATACCTATGGCGGGCATCCCGCACCATGCTCTGGACTCCTACATGGGCCGTCTTGTCGCGGCCGGATACAAAGTCGCGATATGCGACCAGATGACCGAGCCGGACGGCAGGACGCTCGTCGAACGCAGCGTGGTAAGGGTGGTGACTCCGGGGACCTACGTTCCGCAGGACGCGGAAGGAGAAGGAAAGCTCGCCGCCGTCGTCTCATCCGGGGAATCGGTGTCGATCGCTCTGCTCACGTCGGGAACCGGCAGGCTCGAAGCCGGAACACTGTCCCGTGACGAAGCGGTGTCGCTGCTCTCAGCTTTCGGACCGGGAGAGCTGCTCGTCCCGAAAGGGCAGGAGGAGGAACTGAAGGTTCTGATACCGGAAGATCTGACAGGGCGCGGCAATGTCCCGATCGCCGTGCGGGATCGGGGGGAGTTCTCGGTCTCAGGCGGCGCGGACTGGCTCTGCAAGAGGTGGAAGATAGCCACGCTCCGGGCGATGGGAATGGAGGACGCGGATCCGGCCGCCGCCGCCGCCGCCGCCGCTTTGAGATATCTGGAAGAGACTCAGTTCGGCGGGGGAGAGCATGTTTTCGAGATATCGCCTATTCATCCGGAGGGCATACTGGTCCTGGACCACGCCACTCAGGCCAATCTGGAGCTGGTGGACGCAAAAGGTCCCTCCCTTTACTCCGTGCTGAACAGATGCGCGACCCCTATGGGCCGCAGGATGCTCAAAGAATGGATCACCCATCCCTCCAGGGACCTGGACGAGATATGTTTCAGACAGGATTCGGTAGAGGTTCTCGTCAGGGACAGCGCGCTCCGCAAAAAACTCGCCTCCGCCCTTTCCGGATGCGGGGACATGGAACGCGCCCTGTCCCGCCTTGCGATGAAAGTCGGCAACCCGAGGGACCTGGGCGTGATACGCGGCACGCTCTCCGCGCTGCCCGGCGTGCTGAGCGCGCTTGATTCGTCGGGTTCAAAAACCCTGCGTTCGATATTCGCGTCCCTGCCCGACCTCTCCGATTTGAGCGATCTGCTGATGAAATCGCTGTCGGACGACCTGCCCCGCGCTCTGTCCGCCGGAGGCGTCATCAGGGACGGTTACGACGGGAAACTGGACGCGTCCCGCGACGCCATAGCCCACGCGGAGGAGAACCTGAAGGCGTTCGAATCGTCGGAGAGGGAACGCACCGGCGTCAAGGTGAGGGTGGGCATCAATCGTGTGTTCGGTTATTACATCGAGGTCGGAAAGAGCAGCGCCGGCAGAATTCCCGAGGATTACGTCCGCAGGCAGACCGTCGCGAACGGGGAGCGTTTCGTCAATGAACGCCTCAAGGAGATAGAGCGCAGGGTCTATCGGGCCGAGCACGAGATAGGGGAGAGGGAAGAAGCTCTTTATAAGGAAATACTGTCGTCGGTCGTCTCACGTGCGTCAGATTGTCAGGCGGCGTCCGGCGCGGCGGCGGCGGCGGATACGCTCGTCTCCCTGGCGCAGGCCGCCTATGACAACTCCTATGTCAGACCGGTGATTGACGGCAGCAGGGCATTTCATGTAAAAGGAGCGAGGCATCCCGTCATAGAGCGGACCCACTCGGGGGTTCCGTTTACTCCGAACGATATAATACTCGATCCGGACGACGCGGATTCAGGATGTATAGCCGTGATAACCGGGCCCAACATGGCGGGGAAGTCCACGTATCTCAGGACAGCTGCCCTGACGGCTCTCATGGCTCATATGGGTTCGTTCGTGCCGGCGGAAGAAGCGCGGATAGGACTGATCGACAGGATATTCACCCGCATCGGCGCGCGGGATGAACTGGCGCTGGGCAGGAGCACCTTCATGCTTGAGATGGTCGAGACCGCGGACATACTGAGGCACGTGACCGCCAGGAGCCTGGTGATCCTCGACGAGATAGGGCGCGGCACATCTACCTACGACGGCATGAGCATCGCCTGGGCGGTGCTGGAATTCCTGGATCTGCATATAGAAGGACGGACCAAAGCGCTTTTTGCCACACACTATCACGAGCTGACGAGCCTCTGTCTGCCGCAGCTTGTCAATCTCAGCATGGCGGTGGATGAATCCGCCGGCGGCATAAGGTTTCTTCACAAGGTAGTGACGGGACCGGCCAGCAGATCGTACGGGGTGGAGGTCGCCCGTCTTGCCGGGGTCCCGAATATAGTAGTGATGCGTTCTCAGGAGATATTGGACGAACTTGAGAGGGACGCCGGCTCCTCCGACAGAGACCTCACCTCCATGTCGAAAAAATACGTGCAGAAGGAGATATTTTTCGACGTCGAAAGAGAGGGCGTGATAGAGGAACTCGCACAGTGCGACCCCGATCAGATGACTCCGATGGAGGCGCTCGGCGTGGTGTTTCGTTTAAGACAGAAGAGCAGGAGGATACTGGGCCTCAAATGAGCGAAAACAGGGGAGCGATACGGCGTCTCGACAGGGGAGTGGCGAGCCGCATAGCGGCAGGCGAAGTCATAGAGCGCCCCGTGTCGGCGGCCAAAGAGCTGCTCGAGAACTCCCTGGACGCGGGGGCCCGGGATATAAGGATAATTCTCTCCCAGGGCGGCAAAGCCTCTCTGGCGGTGGAAGACGACGGGGACGGAATAGCTTTCGGCGACCTGCCTCTCGCGGTGGAGCGTTACGCCACCAGCAAAATATCGAGCCTGAGCGACCTCGAACGGGTGCGCACTCTCGGCTACAGAGGGGAGGCTCTGTCCAGCATAGCTGCCGTCAGCAGGATGGAGATCAGGAGCAGGCGCAGAGGAGAGAGTTCCGGCGGCGTGCTGGCGGTGGAGGGCGGCAGCGTTCTGTCATGCGTCGGGACGCCCTGTTCCCCCGGCACGAGAGTTCAGGCCGACGATCTGTTCTACAATCTTCCGGCGAGAAGGAAATTCATGAAGTCGTCCTCCGCCGAGCTGAAACGGATAATCCAGACGGCGCAGGACTACGCTCTGGTCAAACCGCAGGTCAGGTTCCGGGTGATGAACGACGGGAAGAATATCCTCGACCTCGGGGACGCGAAAAGTTCTGACGAGGTGCTGCTCTCTCTCTGGGGGGATGAAAACCGCTCTGTCAAGGGAGAGGCCAGCGCCGGCGACGTGTCGGTAGTCCTGTGGTGGAACGGCCTGCCAGGTTCCCGGAGAGTGAACGTAACGACGTTCGTAAACGGACGCCGGGTTCAGGACGCGTCGATACGCGCCGCGCTCAACGCCGCCGACGCGTCGATATACGGCGAGTGGGTGGTGATGGCGGTCCTGCCTCCGGAAGAGGTGGACGTAAACATCCATCCCGCGAAGGCGGAGGTACGCTTTCGCAAGACCGGGCCGGTATTCGAGGCGGTCCGCAGAGCGGCGCAGAAAGCCCTCCTGTCCGGGGGAGGCTTCATATCCGCAGAGAGCCGTCACGAGGAACTGACCGCTCCGATTCTGGACCCCTGGGAGAACTACGTTCCCACCGTTCCGTCCGGCGGCGGGCGCAAGGGCTTTTTCACGAATATCCCCTCCGGGAAGATTCCGGAGGCGCCGTCGGGGAAGAACCTCTTCCCGGACCCTGAACCTGCCGGGGGCAGAAAATATCTGGGACAGGCGCAGGGGGGGTATCTCGTCTTCGACGATCCCAGGGGGCTTTGCCTTCTGGACGCTCATGCCGCACACGAGCGCATACTTTACGAACAGATAGAGGATTCGTTCTCAGGCGAGAAGATTCCGTCGCAGATCCTTCTCTCGCCCCAGGAGCTGCCTCCCGCCGTATCCGCTTCGGCAAGGCTCGGCAGGGAGGAACTGGGCAGAATGGGTTTCACGTTCGCGTTCCCCGACGACGAAAATCCCTCCGAGGTTCCGGAGCTCCTTTCGGTGCCTGTCCTGCGGGGGCTTGGCAGATTATCCCCGCTGGAGATGCTCAGGAGCGCCGTAAAGGGCATAGAAGAGGAGACCGATCCGTCAAAGCGGGACCGGGAGGTCTGGTGGAGGTGGGCGCGGACAGCGTGCCGCGACGCGATAAAGCTGGGGACCGTGATGGAACGCGAAGAAGCCCTGGATCTGTTCGAAAGGCTGGAGAGATGCCGAAGCCCTTACAGCTGTCCTCACGGACGGCCGACGACTATCTTTCTCGCCGGCGACAGACTCAGGAGCTGGTTTGAACGGTGACGGGCGGGACGCTGTACGCGGTAATAGGGCCTACCGCCGCGGGCAAGACACTGGCCGCCTTCGAACTCGCCCGCGCTTTGGGCGGCGAGGTCATATCGGTCGATTCGAGACAGGTCTACAGGTATCTCGACGTGGGCACGGACAAGATATCCGTGTCGGACAGAAGGGTCGTTCCTCACCACGTCATCGACGCGGCCGACCCGGACGAGGTGTTCACAGCCGCCGATTTCGTGTCCAGGGCGTCTGATGCCGCCCGGCGTATCGCAGGCCGGGGGAAAATACCCATACTGGCCGGGGGGACTCCTCTCTATTATAAAGCGCTCGAGGGGAATATGCTCTCCGAAATGCTGCCCAAAGACGAGGGCGTCAGAGCGTCCCTTGAGAACGAGGCCGCAGAGCGCGGTCTTGGCGTCCTGTACGAGGAGCTCCGCTCTGCGGACCCTGACAGCGCCCGCCGCATACACCAAAATGACAAATTCAGGATACTGCGCGCTCTCGAACTTTACCGCATCACGGGCAGAAGC
>JAISWP010000116.1 GCA_031271065.1 Synergistaceae bacterium | reverse complement strand
AGTGCGGATTACTAACCATTTTCATCCCTGTCAGGTTTGCTTTCTATTCATAATCTGCTCCGCAGTTCAAATATTCCCCGTGTACGTAACCATGTTCTGAAACACGCTCCTCATAGATTGTCTGCGGCATTCATCCGCGTGTCATCCCTACAGCCCCATTGCCTTGCCGGCGGTCAAGTTCGCTGAACCTGCCAATGAAATGGGCCGACCGGTCGCCGCGGGAACGATGCCAGCAGCTCTCCCATAGCGGCTGTGAGACGGAACAGCCCGGTTGAAACTGTTAAAACCGCAGGGCGGCTTCTTTATTTTATCGGAACAAAGGAAATCAGGTAACGGCTGAGGAAGAATCTATGATCAGCAAAGAAATCGGCGCGAAAAACCGGAACTTGGTATAACGCCGCTGTGAATTGAGATGTGCGGCGCTCTCGTCAGCGGTGTTCGTTCCAATTCCGGGCCAAATAAAAAAGTCTTTGGTTTGAAATTGAAATTGCATATCACTAAGCGATTCGCTTGGCATTGATCATATTATTTTAAAAAAATTACATATTTTTATTACATTTTATTGACATATTCGAGAATTATTCTTAATATACTAGATGTAAATTGCATTGCGCAATTTAATTCAAAAATAGCAGGTGCAATTGAGAAATGACAGTTTTTCCGATGTCAATATGGGTTGTCTGCGACGAAAACATTACCAAAAATAATGTACAGCATGGGATGAGGGGTTTTCACGCAAACAAGGATTCGGCTTTGAAAAGAGCCGCGTGGAACAAAGGAAGGGGAAGCATATACGACTTCATCACTGTAGAATACCCCCTCGACGACGAGCAGAAAGTCTACGTCAACATAGAGGACGGAGATCACTTTGACCGTATTCAGCACGGCATACTCGGCATATACACCGATAAAGAAGCGGCCAGCGAGAAGGCGTCGCACGAAAAGGCCCGGCACGGCGTCTCAAATTTCGTCGTGCTGGAAAGAGACCTCGACGGATAAAGCCCTGCGGCGAGGCCCCTCGTTTACCGCGCCGGACCGAGGGTAAACGATTTACCTGACGGCTATCACCGCGGCTATTTTGAAATTGCGATTTTCTATCGCGACCTCCAAAGGGGTCTTGCCCTCGTCGTTTTCCGCGTTTCTGTCCGCCCCGGCGTCCAGCAGCATTTCAGCGATCCCGGGGCCGATCCGCGACGCATACCGCGGCGGCAGGCTGGACGCCGGAACGCCCGCTGTGATTTCTCGCTCGATAAACGCGACGGCGTGGAGCGGCGTGCTGCCATCCGCTTTGACGTTCGGGTCGGCTCCCGCGTCCAGCATCAGCTTTATCAGCCCCGTGCGGTCTTCCCCCGCCTCTAATTCCGCGAAATAGGCGTTTCCGACGGCCCACATCAAAGGAGACCACCTCCACGGAGATACGGGGGGATTTACGTCGGCTCCGGCCGCGAGAAGTTTTACGGCGACGGTCTCGGACGATTCGCGGTCCATCGCGGCGAGCGCCATGGAAAGAGCCGTCATGCCGCTTTGATCAATGTAGTTTACGTTCGCGCGGCGCTCTATGAGCATATCGAATATCTCCATTGCGCCCCGTCTGCGCTCCGGCGTCATGCCTGGAGTTACGGGAGCGGTGGCGAACATGACGGCAAGCATGAGGGGCGATATTCCGCCGGCGCTCTTAAAATCGTTCAAATCGGCGTCCGCTCCGGAGTCGAGAAGAATTTCCGCTATCTCCGGACGAGTCTTTCTGATAGCGTATAAGAGCGGTGATGCCGTCTCTTTCCTATCATAGACGTTCACATCGAAACCGCCGACGATCGCCGACATCACTCCCATTCTGTCGTCTTCGTCGATCATCTTGTAAAAAACCTCCGAATCAACGGACGCCGACGCCGCGCCTGTCCGGCAAAAAAAGGAACAGAACAGCAGAACGGCGGCAGACAGTTTGAAATTTTTCATAACCACACCTCCTTACAGCCCCTGTTCCTTTTTCGTGTCCGCCAGGGCCTCGTCCATACGGAACAGCACCAGATCGAGGTCGGCGCAGTCTATCGTCGCGGCGGGTTCGAAGCGTATCGTTACGGCGTTGTTCAGCGTCCCTGCCGTCATCACCCTGCGGGCGAACATGCCTTTCGCGAACGAATAGCCCGCCGCGTTCGAGGGAAATTCCACGCCGATCATCAGGCCTGTCCCGCGCACGTCGGTGATCACCGACGGGTACTTTTCGCGAAGAACCTTCAAACCCTTCATGAAATACTCGCCCTTTTCCCGGGCCATCCTCGGAACGTCGTGTTTTATCATGAAACTGAGAGCGCCCAGAGCGGCGGAGCAGGCCAGGGGGTTGCCGCCGAACGTCGGCGAGCCCAGAAGCCACGGGTTTTCCACCAGCGCCTCGTCCCAGAGATGAGGCCGGGCGATGATGCCTGTGATCGGCATTATGCCGCCGCCGAACGCCTTGCCGTAGATCATGATATCCGGGGTCACATCCTCGGCTATACAGCGGAAAGAGCTTCCCGTTCGCCCCATGCCCGTCTGTATCTCGTCGAATATCAGGCATATAGCGTACTCGTCGCAGAGCTCGCGGACCTCTTTGAGATAACCCTCCGGCGGTATGATGATTCCGGCCTCGCCCTGTATCGGCTCGAGTATCACCGCCGCCGTCTCCTCGCCGACAGAGGCGAGTTTTTTCACGGTTTTCCGCAGGTCGCCGATATCGCCGTAAATCACATGGGAGACCTGCTGGACCAGCGGCAGGTACGGCAGTCTGTACACAGCCTTGCCGCCGACGGATATCGCCCCCATGGATTTTCCATGGAAGCCTCCCACGCTGGATATTATATGCCGCCGCTTCGTGCCGATGCGGGCAAGCTTGAGAGCCATCTCGACGGCCTCCGCGCCGCCGTTTGTGAAAAAGCAGTATTGCAGGTCTCCCGGCGTTATGGCGGACATCACCCGGGCCAGATATCCCCTCAGCGGGTCCAGCAGCTCCTGGCTGTGCAGGGCCTGACGCTTGAGCTGACGCTCCACGTACTTCAGTATCTCCGGGTTGCGGTGCCCGAAAGTATATATCCCAAAACCTCCGAGGCAGTCTATAAACTCCTCGCCGTAAAGGTCGGCGAAGCAGGAGCCGTGATCCTCCCACTCCACGAACGCCTCGTTGGTAGATATCGATTTGCGGTATTTCAGCCACCCAGGGTTGATGAAATTGTCATAGTTCTCCACGCTGTCCCTTACTATCCTGTCCTTATCCTCTTCCTTCAATTCATCGCTCAATATGTATCCCAGCACTCTGTCCAGGATAACTTCCGCTTTTTCAGCTCCGGTCTCTTTCGGGCATGTCATTTTATCCTTCCTTCCGTAATTGACGTGCTTGATTTAATTTATATTCGAAAGATAGCATTTTTACAAAAAACATAAACGCAAAAACCACCATTTTACGATATGGCGGTATCGCGCGGGTAAAAAAACAAAATCACAGGCCGGACGCCGGGCTTGTCAGCCTGCCGTACAGTTCCGGGCGGCGGTCGCCGAAGAGCCCCCAGCCGCGGCGGCGCGATTTCAGTTCGTCCAGGTCGAATTTCGCGGTCAGGACACATTCGGAAACCGCGTCGGCCTGGACGACTATCTGCCCTCGCCCGTCCGCTATGAACGACGAGCCGTAGAAGGTGACCGACGAGCCGTCCTCCCATTCCGTCCCGATCCGGTTGGAAGCCGCGACCGGCGTCATGTTGGCCGCAGCGTGCCCCTGCATACAGGTCTGCCAGTGGGGCCGCGAGTCCACGGACGGGTCGGCGGGCTCCGAGCCGATCGCGGTCGGATAGAGCAGAAGCTCGGCCCCCGCAAGCGCCATCGCGCGGGCGGCTTCCGGAAACCACTGATCCCAGCATATACCACATCCCATGCGGCCGTAGGCGGTGTCCCACACCAAAAATCCGGTGTCGCCCGGGGTAAAGTAAAATTTTTCCTCGTACCCCTCCCCGTCCGGTATATGGCTCTTGCGGCAGACGCCCAGGACAGACCCGTCCGCGTCTATCATCGCCAGAGAGTTGTAATACGACCGGCCGGCTTTCTCGAAAAAGCTCACCGGGATCACCGCCCCCAGTTCCCTGGCGAGGTCCGACATGCGGCGTATCGCCTCGTTCTCGGACGCCGCCGCCGCGAGTTCGAAATACGACGGTTTTTTTTTCTGGCAGAAATAGCCGGTCTCGAAAAGCTCCTGCAAAAGCACCGCCTGAGCCCCGGCGGAAACCGCCTCCCGGACGAGCCCGCAGGCGGCGGATATGTTCTCTTTCCTGCTGCCGCGGCTTTTCATCTGAGTGACAGCTACGGTAATTTCCCGCATTAAAAGCACCTCTCTTTCGATGAATCCCGGGTATAGCGTTCCGGGTCTGAAGGACGCGGCCGCGCCGGTGTTTCACCGGGAACCTGCTGGGTGATGCAGTGAATGCCGCCTCCGGCTTTGACTATGGGGAGGGCCGGCAGCTGGACGATTTCCCTTTCTGGAAACAGTTCCCTCATGCGGTCCCGGGCGAGCGCGTCCGTACTCTCGTGTCCGCCGCCGAACGCCGGCATGATCACCGCCCCGTTCGCGAATACGAAGTTCACGTAACTCAGGGCCAGTTCGCGCCCGTCAAAACGCGTCGGGGCTGGATGGACGACGGTCTCCGCCGACAGCCCCCGCGCCTCCAGTTCGCGCCTGTTTCGCTCGAAACGCGCGTAATTGCCGCTCGTCCGGTCGTCCGTCCAGGGGATGAGAACGGTGTTTTCGGCGATGAAACAGCAGACGTTGTCCACATGTCCGTCTGTTTCGTCGTCACAAAGGCCGAAGGGCAGCCACACCACTCTTTCCGCTCCCAGGTACTCCATGAGGACCGATTCTATCTCCTTCCTGCCGAGGCGGGGATTGCGGTTCCCGTTCAGCAGACACTCCTCGGTAGCTATGACGGTTCCCCGCCCGTTGGTGTGTACCGATCCGCCCTCCAAAACGATTCCGGGTTTTACGACCGGCACGCCCCAGACCTGGCAGAGTTTCTCGGGGACCGTATCGTCGAGCGCATAGTCGGGATATTTCAACCCCCACGCGTTGAAGTTCCAGCTGACGCCGACCAGCGATCCTCCGCCGTCCAGCACGAAAGTCGGCCCGTTGTCCCGTATCCAGGCGTCGTCGTGTTCTATCTCCAGAACGCTAACACCACCGCCGCACATCTCCCGGGCCTGGCCCGAGTGATCCGAATTCGCCAGCATGACGACCGGCTCAAATTCCGCGATCGCCCGGGCCGTGTCCGCGTATGCCTCCCGGGCCTCGCGCAGGCCCTCACCGGACGAAAAGCCGGACACGGGCCACGCCATCAGCATCCTCTGATGCTCCTCCCACTCCGCCGGCATGTAAAAACGGCTCGCCATGATCATCCCAAACCTCCAGTCGCCGGAACTTTTTCAAAAGACCGCACAGTTCGCCGCTTTAAATCGAACGCGCCTCCCCCGCGTCTATTATAAACGCGGCGCGTCCGCGTTCGGAATAGTATGCACCGATACTTGACTTACTCGTCCTCCATAGTATATTGAATGCTGTCTTGCCAAAAAACTGACCAATCGGGGAGACGGAGATGCAAACCGTTAAAAATTATTATTTCATCCTGGGAGTTTCCCAGAAGGCCTCAATCGATGAGATAAAAGCCGCATACTCGGCCATGACCTCGCTGCCTCCGCAGAACGAGGCGGAGGAAGCCATGATGCGGGAGGCTGCGGAAGCCTGCGAATGTCTGGCGAACCCGCGCAAAAGGCGGGAATACGACCTCTCCCTGGGATATACGGACCGCCCCAGGCCAACCGGCAATATACACAACTTCGGCTCGGCGGAGACAGCTGTGGCGGCCCAGTTAGAATTCAATAAACTCGAAAAAAAACTGAGACAGAGGAAAAAAAATCTGCCGAAAATTTTCGTCTCGGCGATACTCATATGTATCGCGGGGGCCGCCGTCTTGCGGTGGTTCGGATTTTTCAGGGGGACGGAGCCATCGATGGAGGCCAGGGCCGGGATATTCAGGGTGATCGGAAACGAACCGACCGCGGCGGAAGAACCTCGGGCGGCGATAGAGCGCGCTGGCGGCAGGCCGACCGTCCGCAGCTACCAGGTCAAAACCGGAGGGGTGGTCACCCAGGACAGGGCAGTGTGCCGGGCAATGCCTTCCGAGTCGTCCCGTCCGGTCGCGGTTATGCGCAGGGACTCCGTGGTGTTTGCCACGAAAGAGATGAGGGGCAGCGATGAGAGCGTCTGGTACTACGTATCCTGCTCCGAGTTCGAGGGCTGGGCGAAAGGTTCCGACGTGAGGATATACAAGTATTAGAGGTTCCCGAGATATACGTACTTCAGCCTGCTTGACGCGATGCCGCGAAAGCGTTCCATGACCGGCAGCTCAGTGGGCGGCTCGAAGTACCGGAAAGCCGGGAAATATCTGGATATATGCAGCGGAATATCGGGCGACACGCCGGCGAGCCATTCGGTCAGGCGGACGAAATCGTTCTCGTCGTCGCTGATTTTCGGCACTATCAGGTTCGATATCTCGATGTGAACCCCTCCTTCAGCGAGCCGCTCGACATTTCTTCTGACGGTTTCGAGCGATCCTCCCAACTCCGCGTATCTGCCCTCGTCGAAGGTCTTTACATCCACGTTCATCGCGTCCACCAGCCCGATCGCCTCGCCGCAGACAGCCTCGGAGAACATGCCGTTCGTCACCATGACCGTGGCGATATTGTTCTCCCGTAATATCGGGGAAGCGGCAAATATGTACTCCGCCTGGAGAGCGGGCTCGTTGTACGTGTAAGCCACGGCGGTCTGAGACATTCTGCCCGCCAGTTCGACGAGGGATTCCAGCGATATCTCCCGCGCCCTCACCGTCCCGAGGGGATGGGCTATCGCGTGATTCTGGCAGAACGGGCAGTACATGTTACACCTGAGACCGCCGAGCGAGAGTATCTGCGATCCGGGCCGCCATCTTCGGAGCGGTTTTTTCTCTATCGGGTCGATCGCCACCGATATAAAACGGCCCAGCTGGGGAGAGACGAAGCCTTCGTCCCTGTACGCTCTGGCCCCGCACACCCCATGACGGCCTTTTTTGATGACGCATTTCCTGAAACAGAGGTCGCAGGCGGCGGAAAACGCTCCGCCGCCGACCGGCCGCCACCACCTCGGAGCGAGGTTCATTCCCCTATACTCCCGGTCACTCTTTGTACCTTGTCACGGCAAAACGCTCTATAGATATCCCGGCAATGTCATATATCCCAGCCTTGCGGGCGGCGATTCCGATCTGCTCCGCGACCGTATCGACCCCTTCGAGATCCGGGAGAAGCACTCCGCGCAGAGCGCCCTTCGAGACGATGATCCCCCACTTTTTCGGGTCCAATGACGCGCTATCTCCGACGCTCTCGGGAACTCCCAGCACGTCCACCGAAAAACTGACCCCGGAAAGTTCGGAGGACGTCATGGGAGGAAACCTCGGGTCGCGGGTCGACGACGATATCGCGTTTTCGATTATCTCGACGTCGAGAGACGGTCTGAGCGGAACGACTGTTCCGATACATCCGCGCAGGTCGCCCGGCAGCGTCTTTATGGACACGAAACAGGCCCTCTTCACGCTCCACAGCTCGCTTCGCGGATCGATTTCCGCTCCGCCCGGCAGGGCTTCGCCCGCCAGATAACGCTCGACCGTCCTCCTGGCGAGCGTCACGTATGGATGGGCGTTCATGACGCGCTTCCAAGCGCCGAAAACGCGCAGCAGTATCCTACCCCGTAGGGTCCTTCATACGAGAGCACTTCAACCCGGCCGCCGAACCGGGAAACCATGCCGAGCATCGCCAGCACGGAACGAAGCCCGCACTCGCCCGCCTCTTCTATCACCTTCCGGGGCATGTCGAGCAGCACCGACGCGTCGGCGTTCTCCAGCGCCTTCACTACGGCGTCGTCGAACCGCTGTCCCTCGGGCCTGAAACCCGCCGGAGCGCCCGGCTTCAACCTGTGCGAGAGGTCTCCGCTGGCGGCCAGCCCCCAGCTGCGCCCGTCGTCGAAATCCGCGAGAGCCTCCCCAAGGGCAAAGGCCTGTCTCAGGTCGAGCCCGATCGGGCTTGACAGCACCACATCGGGCAATTCGGCGAAACTCTCCCTCAGAAAATAAAGCGGCACGGTCGAGCCCTGGTCCCTCGACAAATCACCGGACGAAACCATGCCGACGGGAATGTCCCTGGTCCCCAGGTAATCGGCAAGGGACTTTGCGTCGGAAGCGGGCGTACGGAGTTCGAACGATACCGGAGCGCCGAACATGGAGAGCCCTCCTTTTATGAGAGGGGAGCCGTTGACGGCGAACGCTCCGAGCGCATAGGGCTGGTGCGGGGACAGGAGCAGTATCCGGTCGGGCCTGCCCAGCGAGACAAGACCGCGCATGAGCCTGCCGACGCCGTCTAAAGTCGCGGCAGCTTCCCTCTCCCTCCCGCCGCCCACGCCGGGCACTATTATCGGCGGATGCGGCGTCAGCGCCGCCCAAAGCCAGGACATACAGATCACCTCCGCTCATGGTTTGTCGTGCGTCATCATTATTATAATGACTCTGCGGAAGTTGTCACCGTATCCTCCGAATACTCTGGACAGCTCGGCGGTAAAACAGGGATTGCCGGGAAACGGCGGAGGTTATGTTTACGTCGGCAGCGGCGCCGGCTTTGGGGGACCGCCTGTACGTATACTGGCCCCGCCGGAGGTAACGGCGTTCGACTGGGGAAACCCAGGGATTGGGGCCGCGCGTCATCGCTGGGGATTGGCGGATAAAAAGAACGATATCCGAAAAAAACTATTGATTAAATGTTTTTAGCGGGGTTTTTATTTCACTTTAATAAATAACCGCCACTGCATCTATGCTTATGAAAGGTTGCATTTTTTGAGATAAAGTGTATTATCGTGCGAGCAATTTGCATTAGAATCTAATAATTTTATGTTAAAAGTGAGGTGATATCATGCCCGCAATTCCAATAGCGATAACCGCGGCGATCATTGCTATAGCGGCTCTTCTCTGGGGGATATCGGTCTACAACAGGCTGATCCGTCTTGCCAGCCTCAAAGACGAAGCCTGGAGCGGCGTTGACATCCAGCTGAAGCGAAGATTCGATCTCGTCCCCAATCTGGTGGAGACTGTAAAAGGGTACGCCTCCCACGAACGAAACACGCTGGAGGCTGTGATAGGGGCGAGAAGCGCGATCCAGACCGCATCTACGCAGGACGCCCGAATAGACGCGGAAAACTCTCTGACACAGACCCTCCGGACCCTTTTCGCAGTGGCGGAATCATATCCAGAACTCAAGGCAAACGCAAATTTCACGGAACTTCAGCGCGAACTCTCATCCCTCGAAAGCGACCTGCAGCTTGCGAGGCGTTACTACAACGGAACCGTCCGGGATTTCAACATAGCGGTCAAATCATTCCCGGCAGTCCTCATATCCCGCAGGTTCGGCTATGAGGAAGCGCCCATGTTCAGCGCGGACGAGGAATCGAAGGAGCCGGTGAAAGTCAGGTTCTAATCGAATATTTTCCCGCAGCAGCCGCGGGGAGAGGAAGAACTGTCCCCGTCCAGATAGTTCCCGTCGAAACACGCCGTGCACAGCGAGTCCGGCGGCAGTCCTATCGCGTCGGTCATAGCCGAAGCGGAAAGATAGCGCAGGGAATCCGCCCCAACGGTCTTTGCTATGTCATTCAGGGAATATTTGGCCGCCGCCAGGTCCCCGCTCGACGGAGTATCTATGCCGTAGAAGCAGGGAAACCGGACGGGCGGGGACGATATGCGCAGATGCAGCGCGCGGGCCCTGCACTCCCTTATCATCGACACCACGAGACCGGCCGTAGTTCCCCTGACTATGGAGTCATCCACCAGCACCGCGCTGCGGTCCTTGAAAAGGGACGGGCTCGGGGAGAGTTTTATTCTGACTCCCAGCTCACGAACCTTCTGGGTCGGCTGTATAAATGTGCGCCCGACGTACCTGTTGCGCACCACCGCGGCCTCGAAGGGAATCCCCGACTCCGCCGCGAAACCAAGCGCGGCCGTCGTCCCGCTGTCGGGGAACGACGCCACGAAATCGACCCCGTCCACCGATTCGGACTGAGCGAGTCTGCGCCCCATCTCCTGACGGGCTTCGTAGACCGACCTGCCCTCTATGATGCTGTCGGGACGGGCAAAATAGACGTACTCGAATGAGCAGAGCCACTTCTTCCCCGATTCGACGGGCAGGCGGTAGGACTTGAGCCCGCCGCTGCCGATCAGTATCACCTCGCCCGGTTCCACGTCCCGGACGAACGAAGCGCCGAGCAGGCTGAAAGCGCAGCTCTCGGAGGCCACATAATAATTATCGCCGCGGCGTCCGATGGAAAGAGGACGGAAACCCCAGGGATCACGGGCCGCCACTAACCCCTCCTCCATCAGAACCACAAGACAGTAAGCGCCTTCCACTTCCGCGAGAGCCCTCATAAGCGCCTCGAAGGGACTTCTGCGGGGCTGATGGGCCATGAGCTGGAGTATCGCCTCGGTGTCGCTGGTGGACTGGAATATGGCCCCCCTGTTCTCCAGGGTGTTTCTGAGCGCGTCGAAATTCGTCAGGTTTCCGTTGTGCGCCACAGCCACCGGACCTTTCGCGTAGTTGGCGCATATTGGCTGGGCGTTCTGAAGCATCGAGCCGCCGGCGGTGGAGTAACGGACGTGTCCTATGACCGACCTGGCCGGGGTTTCCGCGAGCACGCTCTGACTCAGCGCCTCGTACACGAGCCCCATGCCCTTTATCACGTTGATGCGTCTGTCGGAATCTATCCAGGCGACGCCCGCCGATTCCTGTCCTCTGTGCTGAAGGGCCGAAAGACCCAGATATACCTCCTCAGCCACATAATCGCGCGGGCTGAACGCGCCGAAAACCCCGCACACGAGTCTACTTACCGCCTCCGAAAAACTCCGCGGCGAGATCATCGCGGGAGACCTCGAAACAGCCCTTCACCACGAGGGAGTTTCCGCCGGCCGTGCCCAGGCGCGTCACCGGGAACCCCTTCCAGCAGGAGACGAACTTCTCCGCCGACGCGGGGGGGATCACATAAAGGGCCCGCGGACCTCCCTCGCTGAAAAGGACTTCCTCCGGGTTTTTGTCCGCGATGTCTATGGTCATTCCGACCCCGGAGAATATGACCTCCTTTGCCAGCGCCACGGCAAGCCCGCCCCCCGCGACGACGCGGGCGCTTTTTTTGATGTCCGCCTTGCGGGAGACGAGAACAGCTTTGGAGACGAAATCTTTTTCCTTCGCCGCGTCGTACATCCAAGAGGCGCCCTTCGGCCGCATATCTTTGCTGTGACACAGCACCTGCCAGCGCGAACTCCCGAGAGAACCGGAGGTCGGCCCCGCGAGATATACTTCGTCGCCCTCGCGGGCGTGCCCTCCCGACACGAAATACGTATAGTGAGGCACGAGCCCGGCCGTCACCACGAGCGGCGTCGGATAAATCCCGCCGCGCGGCGTCTCGTTGTAGAGGCTGACGTTGCCCGAGACCACCGGGCACTCCATGTCGCGGCAGACGGCGGCGAGCCCTTCCACGCACTGGACCAGTTCGTAGTAGTTCTCAGGGTGTTCCGGCGAGGGGAAGTTGAGGCAGTTCGTCATGCCCAGCACGTCCGCGCCGGCCAGAGCCAGGACGCGGATCGAATGGGCCATTGTTTCCATGGCCCCGATCCTGGGATCGGCGCGGCACTTCCACGGTTCGGCCTCCATCGCGAACAGCACCAGGCTGTCGGAATCCGGCATCCGGAGGGCCGACACCGGCTCGCCCGGCTCCGCGGCTGTGCGGAGCTGGACCTGGCAGTCGTACTGGGTCCATATATCCCTCCTGCACGATCCGTGGGGAGAGCCTATCATCTTCAGCAGGTCGCCTCCCGGGTCCGAACTTTTCATATCGCGCGGCACGGCCCGCCGCTCGTCCATATCCGCCGGGACCGCCGCCGGCCAGTCTATGGCGGGAGCGTCGCCCAGTATTCCCACCGGGAGGTCGGCCAGGGTCACGCCGTTTCTGATCACCCGATAACGTCCATCGTCCGTTATGCTGCCGGCCGCGGCGCATTCGAGGGCGTAATGGTCCGCCGTCGCGCGCACATCTTCGTATTTATCCGGCGAGACTATCAGAAGCATCCTCTCCTGAGACTCCGAGAGGAATATCTCCCAGGGCTCCATCTCTTCCCGCAGCGGTATCCGCTCGCAGACGATCTCTATCCCCACGCCGCTCTTGTGGGCGATCTCGCTCGAGGACGAAAGTATCCCGGCTGCCCCCATGTCCTGCATGGAGACGATCAATTCACTCTCCAGCAGGTCGAGACAGCACTCGATGAGAAGTTTTTCCTCGAAGGGATCTCCGATTTGAATGTGCCCTCTGCTCTCTCTATTGCCTTCGTCCAGTTCCCTCGACGCGAAGGACGCCCCCGCGATGCCGTCCCTGCCGGTCTTAGAGCCCAGGAGCACGGCCAGGTCCCCCACCCGGGCCGTCTTCGAACTGACTATCCGGTCTAGCCTGACTATCCCGCAGCTGAACGCGTTGACCAGGGGATTGCCCTCGAAACATGGGTCATAGAAGGTCTTGCCCCCGATAGTCGGCACCCCGACCGCGTTGCCGTAGCCGGCTATGCCCTCGACGATCCCCTCCGCCAGCGCGCTGGACCTGCCCGAACCGGGCATCCCGAAGAACAGCCCGTCCATCGACGCGGCGGGCCGGGCGCCCATAGCGAGTATATCGCGGATTATCCCGCCCACTCCGGTCGCGGCCCCCTGATACGGCGCGACGGCGGACGGATGATTGTGGCTCTCCACCTTGAACGCCATGCCCCATCCGCCGTGGCAGTCGACCACTCCAGCGTTTTCGCCCGGTCCCTGGACCAGATATCTGCCCTTCTGGGGAAATTTGGCGAGAAGCCTGCGGGTGGATTTGTAGCTGCAGTGCTCCGACCACATAACCCCTGTGAGGATCGTCTCAAGGTCGTTGGGCTCGCGCCCCAGCATCTCTTTTATCTTATTGTATTCGCCGTCTGACAGACCGGCGTCGCGGTAATTCATCACTTATCCCCCCATACTCCGAAATACTCGCCGAGGGACTGCCAGAAAACCCTGCCGTCCGTTCCCCTGATGAGGTTTTTCAGCGTCGAGCGTTCGGGGTGAGGCATCAGGCCGAGCACGTTGCCCCGTTTGTTTATGACGCCTGCTATGCCATTGAGCGACCCGTTCGGAGAGTACCGCTCCCCCGCGTCGGCAGGCTCTCCGAATTTCGCCGGGGCCGAGTAGCGGAATACGACCTGCCCCCGGGATTCCAGCGCCGCCAGCTCGTCGGGAGGCAGAAAATAGAGCCCCTCGTGGTGGGCTATCGGAAACTGGACCACCTGACCTTCTTTAAAAGCCTTCGTAAAGGGAGTGTCGCTGCGCTCGACCCTGACATGGCAGGGAGCGCATATGAACCTGAGGTTTTTATTCGGCAGGAGCGCGCCCGGCAGAAGCCTGGCCTCGGTCAGCACCTGAAAGCCGTTGCAGATGCCCAGCACCAGTCCGCCGCCGTCGGCGTGGCTCTTCACCGCCTTCATGATGCGGGACTTCGCGGCAAGGGCTCCGGAGCGCAGATAATCGCCGTGGGCAAACCCGCCCGGCAGCACCACCAGATCGGGACCGCCGGCGGATTTGAAATCCCCTTCGTCGTGCCAGACCATCTCCACCGGCCCGAGATCGCTGTCGGCAATCGCCCGCGCCACGTCCGCGTCGCAGTTGCTGCCGGGGAAAACCACGACGGCGGTTTTCACTGTATCCGCTCCAGTTTATAGGTGTACGACTCGATGAGACCGTTGGCCAGAAGGTCGTCCGCCGCCGAATCGACCAGGGTCCCCGCCGCGGATTCGCTCTTTGCCTCCACTGAGAACCTGATGAAACGGCCCACTCTCACGTCGTCCACAGCGGAGTATCCGCTGCGCTTCAGCGTGTGTTCCACCGCCTTTCCCTGAATGTCTAAAACTCCGTCCTTGGGAAGAACGGTAACATCCACTCTGAATCGCATCATAACGATATGGCCTCCCAAAAAAATCGAGAATAGAGGATATACTAATATTATCAGCCAGTGATCCAACATTGTCAACTAATACAGGGATTTGGGCAATTGGCATTGCAAAAATGTCAATAAGGAATTGACGGACAAGCGGCCCTCAAATATTTTTCGAACGAAGCGGCGCGCATTCATCCGGGGTTAAATACGCCGCCATCAGGCGTAAAACAAATTGAGATATTTTTTTAAGCAAAAGCGTCGAAACGGATCATTTCAGGAAAAAACTTCCGGCGCGAGGTTCCTGACGGAACGCTGATCAGATATTCCGCGCGCGGCGGCGCGGGTTCGTCTTGAAAATACACCGCCGCGCGCAAATTATCCGGGTGATCAGCGTTTCACATTCAGGGATTAGGCCCCTGGGTTATCTCCGTGCCAGCGTCCGCGCACCAGGCCTGGTACGACGGGTTGTAACCGCGGGCGTTGGCATAGCCGGCGAGACGGAGGATCATCGTCATGAAAGCGCCTCGGACGCCGGAGGTGTCGTAGCATATTATCGTCTGGTTCTTGTCGGTCAGTCCGGCGCCCTCGAACACAGACGCGAGCTCGGCCTCGGGGAGTATCTTGAAGTCGCTGGTGTAAACGCTGTCCCAGGACAGATTGACCGCTCCGGGGATATGTCCGGGACGGCGCTCTCCGAAGGGGCGTATCTTGCCGGTGTACTCGTCCGCGCCGCGCACGTCGATGACCTTGACCTCGGGATCGTTATAATTCTGTTTCATCCAATCGGTGCCGACGATATAGGACTCGTCGAGTTTGGCGCCGGGATAAGCGACGGCCTTGTTCGTGGTCGTCTTGTCGGAGGTCTTGCCGCCGGACGCGCGGTACACGGTGAAACCGCCGTCCATTATCTTCGCGTTCCGCAGGCCCGTCATGCGGAGTATCCACACGACCCATCCCGCGTTGCCCCAGTCGCCGCCGTCGCCGTAGACTATGACTTCCTTCTTGCCGTCGATGCCGAGAGCGCCTATCTTCTTTGCCAGATTCGCCGGGTCCAGCACCGCTCCGTAGGCCGGGTCGCCGGCCTTGCCGTTCATATTCGCGAAGTACGTCCACTCGGCATTGACAGCTCCGGGAAGGTGTCCCTGCTGCCCCTTGTAAAGCGCCTGGGCTCTCGCGTCGATCAGCACCACCTTGTCCAGATTGGCCTTGACCCACTCTACGGAAACGAGAAGGGAGGCATAGGTCTCCGCGCCGTCGGCGGCAAACGCCGCGCCGCCGGCAAAACACGCCATCGCCGCAATGATCCCTAACAGCACAGCTTTCAACACAAATTTTGACTTCAAAACCTATCAGACTCCTTGCCAGGAAATTTTGAGGATCTTCCTCGGTGTTGTATTATATCACCTGGAAACGATGATCAAATAATTTTCGGCATCCGCGGCGCGCGTATCCGCAGGGTCTTTTCTGCGGCAATGTCTTACAGAGTGAGGTGCGGGATCGGCGATGACACACGAAACGACAGCGTGGACGAACGGAAAGATATACACTGCGGACGAAGCATTCTCGACGGTCGATTCGCTGGTCTGCCGCGGCGGCAGGATAATTTACGCGGGAGACCGCGCCGGGGCGGAGCGATATATAAAGGAAGGCGCCAGGGTAGAAGATCTCCGCGGGGCCGTGGTGCTGCCAGGGCTGAACGACGCCCACCTCCACTTCCTCGATGTCGGAAGGGCCGCGATGCGGATCGACGCCCACTGGAAACCCAAGGACGAGATACTTTCGTCGGTCCGGGAGGCGGCTGTGCGCGCCGGGGACGGCGAATGGGTGCTCGGGAGGGGATGGAACCACGCGGTCTGGAATCCTCCGGAGCTGCCGACGCGGCGCGAACTGGACGAGGCATCCCCGGACCATCCTGCGGCGCTTACCCGGGCGTGCGGACACATGATATGGGCGAACAGCGCCGCCCTCAGGCTTGCCGGGATCGACTCCGGCACGCCGGACCCGGTCGGAGGGGAGTATATCCGGGACGCGTCGGGAGACCCGACCGGGGTCATGACCGACGCCGCTATGGTCCCGATATACGACGCCATCCCGGAGGACTCGCCGGAGCGCGTGAAGGACGCGCTCGCCGCGGCGCAGCGGGAACTGTTCCGTTTCGGAGTGACGTCCGCCTCGGACGCGGGAGCATATCCCGATACGATAGAGATCATGAGGGAGCTGTACGAGTCCGGACGCCTCTTCCTGCGGCTGGATGTGATGGTGAAAATGCGCGATGGCGTCCGGGACACGCTCGGCGAGGCGCGCGAATTCTTCTCGCGGGGAATCGAGACGGGGCTCTACGGCGGAAGATTCCAGGTCAGGGCGCTCAAGCTGCTCGCCGACGGCTCGCTGGGGGCAAGGAGCGCGCTGCTGACCGACGACTATTCCGACAGGCCCGGACACAGGGGAAGCGGCATGTTCTCGGACGAAGAACTGTACGAACTCATATCGGCGGCATATACGTCCGGATTTCAGGCGAGCGTGCACGCGATAGGAGACGCGGCCAACAGGCAGGTCCTGGACGCGTACGGGCGTGTCATACGCGGAAACCCGCCTAAAGACCACAGGTGCAGAGTGGAACACGCCCAGATTCTCAGGCCGGAGGACGTCGGAAAGTTCGCGGAACTGGGCGTGATCCCGTCGATGCAGACCGTCCACGCCGAATCCGACGCGAACATGGCAGCGGACCGCCTGGGACCGGAACGTCTGAAGTACGCTTACGCCTGGAGAAAACTGCTCGGCACGGGAGCGGTGATCCCGAACGGCACCGACGCCCCGGTGGAACCCGCCGACCCGTGGCGCGCCCTCCACGCGGCGGTCACCGGAGGAGGGCTGCGGCATGAGGAACGCATGACGCGGGAGGAAGCGCTGAGATCCTACACGAACTGGCCGGCGTACGCGTCGTTCGAGGAAACAGCGAAAGGTTCCCTGGAAGAGGGAAAATACGCGGATTTTATCGTTATAGACAGGGATTACATGACATGTCCCGAGGACGAGATCCGGGAGATCAAAACGCTCAAAACCGTTGCGGCCGGCGATACGGTATACGAATATACGGGAAAATCCTGACAGCGGCGTTCATTTTCAGCTTTTCGCCATGTAAACCGTGCAGCTTCTTCCAATGCAGTAAT
>JAISWP010000273.1 GCA_031271065.1 Synergistaceae bacterium | reverse complement strand
ATAATATCCGGCGCTCACCAGCGCCCCGTGGGCCGCGACTATCAGCGCCAGTGCCTCCCACGTAACGAGTTTCATGTCCAGCAGGATGTGGTGCAGGTGCCCCCTGTCCGGATAAAAGGGCGAATGTCCGCGGACCGTCCTCCGCACCATAGCTATGAGCGTGTCGACGACCGGCACGCCTCCTATCAGGATGAGGGCGGCCGTCATGAGGTACGGCCCCATGTGGAAGAATCTGGGAAATATGTCCCAGGCCAGGTGAGATGAACTGACATACCCGAGAAGGGTCGCCCCGCCGTCTCCCAGAAAAGTGCGGGCGTGGGGAAAATTCCAGAGCAGAACGCCCGCTATCAGTCCGCAGAATGGGAGCCAGGTGTATGGGTTGCCGCTTCTGTAAGCCATGAACGAGGTAACGAAAGCTATCGAGAGCGCGAGCCCGTCCATCCCGTCGACGAAGTTATAGGCGTTTGTGCAGCCGGCTATCCACAGAAGCAGCAGGAACCTCTGAAAAACCGGCACGGAAAGCGGAGCCACGACCCACGCAGCCGCGGCCAGGTGAACGGCCAGGCGCTTAAATGGAGACAGGGGGTGCATGTCGTCCATGTAGCCCACCAGAAAGACCAGCGTCGAACCGGTTGCCACGTAGGGCACCTCGACCCCTGGATTCGGGTTGACAAGCCCCCAGAGCAGATAACCCGTCCAGAGGACTATCCCGGCGCCTCTCGGAGTGACCACCGGGTGCAGCTTTCTCCCTCCGGGGACATCCATCAGACGAAAGGTCCTGGATAATTTCATTGAGACCGGCGTCGCTATGATGCCCCAGAGAAAATTCAAGACAGCTGAAAATACGGCCATATCGTTCGCGCGTCCCTCTTAAACGCTATTTCGTACCGAACAGCCTGTCCCCGGCGTCTCCGAGCCCCGGAACGATGTAACCATGATCGTTCAGCCGTTCGTCCAGCGCCGCCGTGAATATGGCGACCTCGGGGTGGTCCGACGAAACTTTGTCCACTCCCTCAGGCGCCGAAATGAGCGAGACCAGGGATATTCTCCTTCCGCCGAGCCGTTTGACGTGAGTTATGGCTGCCGACGCCGAACCGCCTGTGGCCAGCATGGGGTCCACTATGAAAATGTCCCTCTCCCCGATGTCGTTCGGCAGTTTGCAGTAGTAGTCGACCGGCTGCAGGGTGTTCGGGTCGCGGTAGAGCCCTATGTGCCCCACCTTTGCGTTCGGGATGATGCGCAGTATCCCCTCCACCATGCCCAGGCCCGCGCGCAGTACAGGCACCACCGCGAGTTTCTTCCCGGAGATCGAAAATCCCCTGGCGGAGCATACGGGGGTTTCCACGTCAGTCTCCTCCAGAGGCAGGTTGCGGGATATTTCGTACGCCATCAGCCCCGCTATCTCCTGCAGGAGATCCCTGAAGTCCTTCACGCTCGTGTTTTTGTCCCTTACAATGCTCAGCTTGTGCTGTATCAGCGGATGTTTTATCACTATGACCCTGCCGTTTTCCGTCGTTTCGACGTTCTCTCTGCACGTCTGCGCCTCCCAGGAGGTTATCTTGCGCCTCCGGGACAGGTGACGCCCCCCTTCGGGTTCGGCGTCGAGCCAGGCTTTCGTTATAGATCTGGCGAGCGCCGCGCCGGTGGTCCGGCTCCCCAGTACCAGGACGTTGGCCCCGTTGTGTTCGCGGCTCAGCCGCGCCGTGGACTCGTCCGCGCAGAGCGCCGCGAATACCCCCCTGACTTTATTGGCGGTTATGGACATGCCTATACCAGTGCCGCATATCAGTATTCCGCGTTCCGCTTTTCCGGAGGCGACCTTGAGGGCGCCTTTCAGTCCCCAGTCGGGATAGTCCGCGGACTGCTCACCGGAGAATGTGCCCGCGTCGTCCACGCTGTGCCCCAGATCCGAGAGAAAGCGCTTCAGGTCCTCCTTCATCCCGAAACCGGCGTGATCGGAACCTATGACTATCTCCATCCGTTTTCCCCTCCACTGGTCAATCTTTTTTTATCAGCGACGGCCATATCGGCAGCCAATCAGCGAACCTTATCACATCGATATCGGACATGAAGGAAAGCGTTGTGTCCGAGGGATAACCGAACGTATCCACGTCAGGAGGCAGAGGGACGCTCAATATCCACTCTGTGCGGGCGTTTCCCTGGACCCGCGGCGCGTCGGCCGACCAGCCGGTCCGGCCCAGAGTGATACGGGAGACGCGGCTCATGGCCAAAGAAGCCGGTCTCCGCGCGGCCCATAGATCGAGCCGGATCCCCTGCTGAAGCAGAAAACCGAGGAATATGGTCTCCTGTCCTTCCGGAACCGATATTCTGGTGTCGAGCACTATCACGCCAGGCAGCGGCGCCCCGCTTCTTGAAACTTCCGCTATGTCGTTCATCACGTCCTGGATAGAATCCGCCTGGATTATGCCCTGTCCGTCCGGAGCGGGCCCCGCGTTCGGGGAGTAAAACCTCGGCAGGCCCTCCTGAACCGTTTTGATCCCGGTAACAGCGGAGGGCCTGACCTCGCCGCGCCACACGACCTGAGTGACAGGCGCCCTGTCCCGGACGAAGCCGTGAAACACCGATGAAGCCGCCCCTCTCAGTATGAGCATCTCCGTCCCGTCGTCGTTTTTGGTTATCCACGGGTCATGAAGCGTTATCGCCCCGAACGTCTCACTGCGTCCGGGACCGGCC
>JAISWP010000252.1 GCA_031271065.1 Synergistaceae bacterium | reverse complement strand
CGGGGTATTGTGTGGGCCACGTTCGCCGTGGTTATGAACATCACCTGACTCAGATCGAACGCCACTTCCAGAAAATGATCGGTGAAGTCGCGGTTCTGTTCGGGATCCAGCACTTCGAGAAGCGCCGACGACGGGTCTCCGCGAAAATCGGTGCCCACCTTGTCTATCTCATCCATCAGCATGACGGGATTTTTGACCCCCGCCTGCTTCATCTTCTGTATTATCCGTCCGGGCAGAGCGCCTATATATGTCCTGCGGTGCCCTCTTATCTCGGCCTCGTCACGCATCCCGCCCAGGGAAAAATTTACGAATTTCCGGTTCAGCGCGCGCGCTATGGATTTGCCGAGAGATGTCTTCCCCACCCCCGGCGGCCCAACAAAGCAGATCACCTGCCCCCGCCGCGATTCACGCCCTTTGAGGCGCTGAATGGCCAGAAATTCCAGAATACGCTCCTTGACCTCGTCCAGCCCGTAATGATCCTCGTCCAGCACCGAGCGGGCTATGCCCAAATCCAGCCTGTCCTGGGAGCGCTTTTTCCACGGCATGTTGACCAGCCACTCTATATACGTGCGGGAAACCGTGCCCTCCGCCGACATGGAGGGCATCTTGCCCAGCCGGTCGAGCTCGGCCACGGCCTTTTTTTCCACTTCCTTGGGCATTTTGGCTTTTTTTATCTTCGTCATCAGTTCGTCGCGCTCGCCGGCGGCATCCGGCTGTCCAAGCTCTGCCTGTATCGCTTTCATTTGTTCCCTGAGATAATACTCTTTGTTGCCCCGCTCTATCTCTTTCCTCACCTTGTCATGGATGGAGTGCTCCATTTCGAGCAGCTCCGTCTCGCGCATCAGCATGTGCAAAAGACGCTCCATCCGATCCTCCGGGTTGAGGAGTTCCAGCAGAGCCTGTCTCTCGTTCAGTTTTACCTGTATATGGGAGGCTATGATATCGGCGAAGAGAAAGGTATCTTCGACGCCGGAGAGGGAAAACGCTATCTCTATGGGAAGTTTTGGATGAAGGTTGACGTAGCGTTCGAACTGCTCCAACACGGCCCTGCGCAGCGGTTCGGCCCGCGGCGAGGGCTTGCCGTCGAAATTGACCGCCGCGACATCCGCGGCGAGGTATTCGCCGACATTCATGTACTCGTTCACCCTCGCCCTGGCGTGCCCTTCGATCAGGATTTTTGTGGAGCCGTCGGGAAGCCGCACCATCTGAATGACGCGGCACATGGTACCCATGAAATACAGTTCATCGGGCCCCGGATCCTCCGAAACGCTGTCCTTCTGCGCGACCACCAGCAGGTTTTTATCACTAATTGACGCTTCCTCCACGCCCTTTAGAGAACGTTGGCGTCCGACGAAAAGAGGCGCTATCACTCCGGGGAAGACGACTATGTCTCTGATGGGCAGGACGGGGATAATCGGCATCAAGCGACCTCCCGGGACGTTCTTTCCGTTATCCCGGCCTCGCCGGTTCCGTTGATGAAATCCTCCGTTATCAGTATCCTGCCTATGCGGGAACTCTTCGCCGGAAGGTCGAACATCATGTCTATCATCGCCGTCTCCATGACGCTCCTGAGCCCGCGGGCCCCGGTTTTTTGAACCATGGTCAGCTTCGCTATGGCGTCGAGGGCTGCGTCGGTGAAGTCGAGGCCGACGTCCTCAAGCGAAAAAATCCTCTTATACTGCTTGATGAGGGCATTTTTCGGCTCGCGCAGTATTCGGACGAGGGTATCATGATCCAGCGAATCCATCGCCACCAGGACGGGGAGCCGCCCCACAAATTCGGGGATGAAACCATACGCGGTGAGATCCGTGGGCTGTACCTCCTTCAGCACATCCCTGTCCTCCGAGGCGGAATTGCCGACCAGTTCCCCGCCGAAACCTATGGTCTTCTTATTGACGCGGCGCGCTATTACGCTGTCGAGCCCGTCGAAAGCGCCTCCGCATATAAAGAGGATGTTTTTCGTGTCGATCTGGACGAAATCCTGGTTCGGATGTTTGCGCCCGCCCTTGGGCGGCACGTTCGACACCGTTCCCTCCAGGATGCGCAGAAGGGCCTGCTGCACGCCCTCGCCGGACACGTCCCTGGTGATCGATTGCGACTCCGACTTTCGCGATATCTTGTCTATCTCGTCGACGTAAATGATCCCACGCTCCGCGGCCTTCACGTCGTAGTCGGCCGCCTGCAAAAGCCTCACCAGTATATTCTCGACGTCCTCGCCGACGTATCCGGCCTCGGTCAGCGTCGTGGCGTCCGCCATCGCGAACGGCACGCGCAAAAAGTTCGCCAGGCTCTGCGCCAGCAGCGTCTTTCCGCAGCCCGTTGGCCCCAGCAGCAGCACGTTGCTCTTGGGCAGCTCGGCTTCGTCCTTCGCGGGCGCGTTGAGCGACCGAATCCGCTGATAATGGTTGTACACGGCCACGGAGAGCACTTTTTTGGCCCTCATCTGGCCCACGACATGTTTATCGAGATAATCCTTGATCTCTTGCGGTTTGGGCAATTTTTCGCGCGCGATCGGAAGGGCTTCCGACTGCGGATGCAAAGACTCCGAATCGTCGCGTATGATCATGCTGCACAACTGCACGCAATCCGTACATATATACGCGCCGGAACCGGCAATCAGCTTGGGGACTTCATCCTGGTTCTTGCCGCAAAACGAACAGTGCACTTTTCTCTTTCGTCCGTCGCCGCTGTTATAGTAAGAAAACATGCGTTTCAATCCCTCCTTCGCGGAGCACGGCTCTATCGTTTCTGTACGACTTTGTCGACGAGCCCGTACTCCACCGCCTCCTCGGCGGACATGTAATAATCGCGGTCAGTG
>JAISWP010000198.1 GCA_031271065.1 Synergistaceae bacterium | reverse complement strand
GAGTTGGCGATAAAAAAATGGCTTTTGAAAATCCCAAATTCCCACATTACAGAGACTATTATTCTGTAATACCAATAGATTCCAAAAGCGAATTGCTACACTGTGCAAATAGGGATTTTCTTCTAAAATAACTCCTGCCATTTCATCGTAAACGATGTCACAAACGCTGATATTTACTGCTTCCATAATGCCCTATTCGCTCTCAACCCGCTCGTGTCAACGATGAACGCAATTTTGTGATGAGCCGATATTTTGTTAGGATGACGCCGTATCCGTCATTTGCGCGAGAAAGGCGCACGAAAACAGCGATTTTACCGCGCCGGACAGCGAGGCATTGCCGGCGGGCACGGTTCGTTCCGCCGGATGTTGCGGATTTCCCTCTGCGTCAGGTTTACGCCGCTCTCCTCAAGGGCAAACGACGCTTCGCCGTCGCAATGCCCGATGAACCTCCCGAATCCGTGCCCCGATTCCTCCGTTTTCGCTCAGCCGAACCTATTTGGGGCGTTTGCCGCCCTCTCCGGATCAACCTCTTTGCAGCAGTTTTTCCAGCGTTTCCATGAACGCAGGCGCGTCCGCTATGGGTTCCCCGTCAGATATCGACGCCAGCCCGGCGAGCAGCACGGCCCAATCTCTCGCCTGCGAGGAATCCGGTTCCAGGGAGGAAAATTTTTTCACGATCGGGTGCGCCGCGTTTATCTCGAGCACCTTGTGCTCCGGCGGAACTTCCTGTCCCATGGACTTGAAGAAATTCCTCATCTGAGGGGAGACCGGCTCGCCCTTCTGCACGAACGTGGCCGGGGAACCGACGAGGCGCGACGAGTAGCGGACGTCCTCGATCTGTTTGAGCGAGTCCGTTTCTTTAAGCGCGTCTTTCAGGCGAGAGAGGAACCCGTCGTCCTTAGGGGTTTCGATTTCGTCCTTCCTCTCGGCCTCCCCCTCGATTTCGATGTCCGCGGAGGACACGGAGACGAACGGATGAGAGTCATACTCGCGGACTGACGGGATCCATATCTCGTCTATCGGGTCGCGGAGCAGAAGCACGTCCACCCCCCTGTCAGAAAACGCCTCCAGCTTCGGCGAATTCGCGAGCGGGTCGGCCTTACCGCCGGCTAGGTAGTAGACGCTCTTCTGGCCGGGTTTCATGTTCGAGACGTAGCCCTCCAGGGACGTCTGCCCCGATTTGGAGGAGGAGAACAGCGCGAGTTTCATTATCGCGTCGCGGTTTTTTGGGTCGGCGACGATGCCTTCCTTGAGCGCTTCGCCGAACATGCCCCAGAATTTTTTGTAGTCGTCGGGACGGTCCGACTTCATCTTCCTCAGAGTGTCCAGCACCTTGCGGACGATCCCGCGCTTTATCATGGCGGTCAGCGCGTCCTGCTGAAGAATCTCGCGAGAAACGTTGAGCGGCAGATCCTCGGAGTCGACGACGCCGCGCACGAAGCGCAGGTACTCTGGAATCAGGTCACGGCAATCGTTCATTATGAAGACTCTTCGGATGTAAAGCGATATTCCGTGCGCCCCGTCTCGGTAAAAGAGGTCGAGCGGCGGGCGCGACGGAATGTAGAGCAGGGCGTAAAATTCGTTCGTCCCCTCCGCCTTGTAAATGATGCGCTCCATTGGCTCCTCCCAGTCATGGGTGAGATGGTGGTAGAACTCGTTGTAGTCGCCCGGGGGAACCTCCGATTCTGGGCGAATCCATATCGCTTTCATCGAGTTCACGGGCTCCTCTTTCGCTTCGTCCGTTTTCTTCTCGCTTTTGTCATCGAGATAGATCGGGTATGAAACGAAATCGGAATATTTTTTGATGATCTCGCGGAGCGTCCACCGCGACAGGTAGTTCTTGAATTCTGGCGTCTCCTCGTCCGCGGAGCCGCGCTCCTTTACGTGGAGAGTAATGTCCGTGCCCCGGCTCGCGCGGCTGCCGGGCGATAGCGTAAAAGTGCCGTCGCCCTCCGACTCCCACAGCCACGATTCTTCCGTCCCGGCCTTGCGGGAGTCGACCGTTACGCGGTCCGCCACGATGAAGCTCGAATAGAACCCGACGCCGAATTGCCCTATCAGGTCGCTGTTGCTCCGGGCCTCCTTCATTGCCGCTATGAATTCCTTCGTGCCGCTTTTGGCGATGGTACCCAGGAACGAGACCAGTTCGTCGCGCGTCATTCCCATGCCGTTGTCGGAGACGGTGATCGTCCTCTCGTCCGGCGATATCCTTACGGTGATCCTGGCTCCGTCGCGGTCGAAATCCAAAGTCTCGTCGCTCAGGGACTCTATACGCAGTTTGTCCAGCGCGTCGGACGCGTTCGAGATTAGTTCCCTCAAAAATATATCCGGGTTGGAGTAGACCGAATGTATCATCAGCTCCAGAACCTGTTTCGCCTCGCTTTGAAATTCGTAACTTTTCGCGTTTTCGTCCACAGATAATCCCTCCTGTTCGGAACATCTTTCCGCATGGTATTATACTAATTATAATCAAATTGAAAAGAGAATTTGAATGGGCGCGGCAGCCGGTTCGCGTTTTTTGACCTGACAAGGTGCCCGACCATACCGGGGAGTGGGGAAAAATGGCTTTCATAGAGATGACCGGCATAACGAAGACATACGCGGGAATCAGGGCCTTGGACGGCGTCGATTTCGACGCGCGGGATGGGGAAATTCACGGCCTCGTCGGTGCGAACGGGTCGGGAAAGACGACGCTCGTACATATAATAGCCGGCCTCGTGTCCCCCGACGCGGGCCGGATATCGATAGGCGGCTCGCCCGCCGCTATAGGCGGCGTGAAGGGCGCACAGGAACTCGGGATCGGCATCGCGTATCAGGACAGCCAGTTGATAAACGGCATCACGATCGCGCAGTCGCTCATGCTGGGGCGCGAACCGCGCGGCAGGTTCGGCATGATAAGGGAACGGGACATCAACGACGCGGCAAAGGATTTTCTGGGCAAAATAGGGCTCGATGACATACCAGTCGAAAAAAGCGCCTCGCTCATGCCGGACGGGATGAGGAAATTTGTGGAGGCGGCCCGAGCGATTCTGATAGGGACGAAGCTCGCGATATTCGACGAGCCGACCGCGGGGTTGGACGGCGAGGAAACCGGGCGGATGGAGGTTCTGATACGGCGGCTGAAAGACGGGGGACTGCCGGTGATCCTCGTCTCGCACGACATCGGGTTCATCATTGGAATGTGCGACAGGGTGACCGTGCTCGACAGAGGCTCGAAAACCGGCGTGTTCGTGACCGGCGAGACGGGACGGGACGATCTCTCGAGGATGATCGGCGAGCCGGCCGCCTTCCCGTCCCGCGGCGAGCCGGCCGGGGAAGTCGTTCTGAGCCTGCCGGGCGGCGGCGCGGAACTCCGCGCCGGAGAGACGGTGGGGATATATGTGCCTGGCGGAGACATAAAGACCGGCTTAATCAGGTCGATTTTCGGGAACGATCCCAGGAACAGCGGAGACTACAGCATATTTGGATTCAAAATGCGCGTGGGGCCGCCGGGCGGCG
>JAISWP010000102.1 GCA_031271065.1 Synergistaceae bacterium | reverse complement strand
CGGTACACGCAGATGCTTTTCGTCTGCAGGCATATTCTGCCCTCTTCGTCGTAATATCCGTAGCCGCAGTCGGTTTCCAGCGTGAGGTGCGGCTGGCGGGAGCTGTAGAAGGTGTCTTTAACCTTGTACGGAGCTTTTTCGATGAGGTCGCTGGGGTCCTGCCCCTTCTGGAAGGGACGCTTGTTGAACGCGTTGCGGATGCCGTCGATGCCCTCTATTTCATCGTAAACCGGGATGGCGTCCGGGGCCATCGCCTGATGTATATCTATCATCTCTTTGAGGGGTTCCACCTCGACTTTGACCGCCGCCGCAGCCGCGCGGGCCTCCCGTTCGGTGTCGGCGCAGATTATGGCGACGCACTCTCCCCACTGGCGTATCTTGTCCCCCTCGGGCACTATCATACGCCTCTCCCAGCCATCGGTCGTCGCCGTGGGGCTGCCGACCTGTCCGCGTATCCTGTTCGTTCCCCTGTTGTCCGTCAGGGTCTTAGCCGTGACTACCCGATAGACCCCGGGCATCTTCTCCGCCTCGGATATGTCTATTTTTTTGACGAGGGCGTGCCGGCGCTCGGTGACCACCGGGACCGCAAAGAGCGTTCCCGCCGGCATTTTGAGGTATTCATCGTCCCCGTAATCGAATGTTCCTGTCGCCTTGTAGATGGCGCTGGGACGGGGATAACTGGTGTTCCATACCTGACGTCCCGGTTCCATGCGGCGGACGAGATCCTGGAGGCTCTTGCGCCCGCTCAGAACGTCGGCCGCCTCCATGACCGCGTCGGTGATCTGGATGTAGCCGGTGCAGCGGCAGGTCATGAAGTTCTTCTGGAACGCCTCGCGGACCTCCTCCCGGGTTGGGGACGGATTGTGATCCAGCAGGTTCTTCGCTACCATTATGAAACCGGGGGTGCAGAATCCGCACTGAATGGCGCCGTTGACGATAAACGCGGCCTGCAGGGCGTGGGGCGCCGTGACCGTGCCGACACCCTCTATGGTGCAGACGTCAGAATCTTCGGGAATGTTCTTCCACCTCGTGACGCAGGACCGGACGACCCTGCCGCCCAGAATCACGTTGCAGACTCCGCACTGTCCGCAGTTGCATCCCCTCTTGGTACCGGTCATGTGCTGCTGTTCGCGCAGTATCTCCAGGAGGGAGGACTCTGGGTCCGCGACTATCCTCTTAGGGATTCCGTTGATTACTAGCCTCTTGACGAGAAACTGTCTTTTCTCCGACATACAGAAACACTCCCCTTTTTATTAAGTCCCGCAAGTGATGTATAATGTATACGGAAAATTTGTTATATGCAAGCGAATAGGATGCAAAACGCGAAAAGTGATACATAGTTGCAAAAGAGCCGCCCGCGGGAAAATAATTCTTGAATGTTTTATTTACAAAAATATGATAATTTCTGAACAACGCCTTTCTGATATAATTGATGTAATTAAATTGCCGGCAGCGGTGATGAAATTACGGAGGTGTATCCTATGACGAAGAGAAGGCTGTTGACGGTATATCTGGCGTCGTTCGCGGCAGTGGCCGTCTTTGCGGGAGCGGCGTCTGCCGCTATGGGCAAAATCGAGGGATTTTCATTCACGGGGACGGCTGGCAAAGATCTCGCCGGCGCCGGCAGCGCCATTGCCGCCGACGGCAATCCGGACGCCGAGTTCTCCGTGCGGATCAAAGGGTCGGGGGCGATATCCGGCTTTACGCTGAAAAACCTGACGACGGGTCAGGAGTGGTCCACGGGGAGCGGCAATGTCCTCGTCGTGACCGACAGCAAGGGCAGCGCCGTCAATTCGTCGTTCCCCGCGGTGGCTTTCGTCCTGGGGGCCGAGTACAGGCTTTACGTCAACGACAGGGCCGCCCTGACCGCCTCGGGCGGAGAGTTTGAGCTGTCCGTGAAGTTCATCGACAGTTCTGCCGCGGCCGCCAAAGTCCAGGTCGCCGCTCAGCCCGTTTCCGCAGACGCCGGGGCCGCCGCGCCGCAGAATGTCCAGCAGGCGTCTTCACCGGGGACGGCCGGAGCTGCCGCCGCAACCGGAAACGCGAGCGTAATATCCGCGTCCTACAAGGGCGTGGGCGGCTATGATCTGAGCGACGGCACAAAAAAGATAAATTCGAACATGAATCCGGATCACCGTTTCGACATAAGCCTGGCCGGAAAGGACACCCTCACTGGAGTGCGCGTCCGCTCTCTCGGCGGCGGGGCTCCTGAGCGGACGTGGGACACGGTCCCGACGACACAGAACCCCCTCGTGGCTGTGACCGAGCTGAACAAGGGGACTCCCCTCAACAAGGCGGACGGTTCAGTTTCGATTCCCGTAAACGACCTGCTCGACCTGAGCCTGTGGGTCGACGGGAACGAGGATATGAAAAAGCAGGATTTCCGCCTGACGTTCCTTTTCACCGGCGGGCGCATAATCGAGACCGACATAAAGCAGGCCGCCCCGGCGGCGTCCGCCCAGCAGCCCAGACAGGGGCAGCAGCCCGCCCGTCCGAACGCCCGCAGGTCCGCGCGCTCCGTGGAGCTCAAAGCGAAACCGACTCAGATAAAACTGGATGTGGTGGGTAAGAACAGGCAGAAAAAAGCCAGCGGAGCCCGGGACTTCTCGATGGTCATAGCGGTTCGCGGAGAGGGCAGCATCGAGGCGGTATCCCTTGCCAATCAGACGGGCAAAGGCAGATGGGACACGAACGCCGGAAGCAGCGCATGGCTCATGATAGTGCGCAAAAACAACAACCAGACGAACAACCCCAAGGATTTCACCGTTTCTATACCGGTCCGCGGGACCGACACGCTGGAACTCCTCCTGGAGGACGACGGCGGGCTCGCTAAAAAGGACGCGCGCTTCCTGCTTGCCGTCACCTGGGACGACGGGGAGATAACGGAGCAATTGATGACCTGGTAGACGGGCCCGGCGCAAAGTGACATAAACCGCCGCTCTCATTGGAGCGGCGGTTTGCGTAATGATTCATTTGATTTAGAATCGGAATCTCATGAAATCGAGGCTGCGCCGCCGGGGCCGAGCCGTTTTCGCCCGGAAACACGCCGAAATCCCCGGACACCCCGGATGGATCCACGCTGCCGCAGACGCGTGTGCCGAACTCGCCGTCCGCAATGTAGAGTTTTCCGACGCGCGCCCCGCTGTCCGCTATGACGTTCATGGCTTCCGCGGCGAGCCCTCCGCCGCCCTCCGGACACCCCGGACCGGCGGGCGGCGCAGTCATCGTCACAAAATCCGGTTCGCACCCGGTATGGCGGCAGACGATGAGATTTTCCTCGAGCAGGTCGAGGTCCAATCCGCCGCTGCCGACGCCGCAGCGGAAACCGACTTCGACGCCGCCCGAAAAATCTTTGAGGATGCTCCGGATCGCGGCGTAGGTCTCCATAAAGGCGACATTGCCGGCGGACACGCCGCCTGAGACCTCGAATCTCCCTTTCTCCCAGTAACGTTTCATGCCGTACTCCACGGCCATGTTTATAAAACTTTTCAGCCTGTCCGGCGCACGGTCTTTGAATTGTTCGTCCCCGCCGTCCCCAGCCAGGGATATGTCCAGCTTCGCGAAAGGAAACAATTTCATGCCGCCGAGAAACGAGCATATTTCACTGTACTCGCGCCAGTGAGCGGCGGGTTTGCCATTCTGCGGAGCGACCCCGTCGCCGTATATTCCGCGAAAGTATATGAAGCCGTCGGAGGCGCCGCCGCGCGAGGACGTTACGAGTTCTCTCACCCGGGGTATCAGAATATCGCCCAGCCTGCGCACCCGGATAAATCTGACGCTCCGCTCGCCGCAGACTTGGCTGCATCCCTCTTTTTTATAATTTTTGACAAAAAAACATCTTGCGGATAAAAATATCTTATCCATTTCGAGTTTCACCTCTCGCTGGCGGACATAAATCAAAAATTTTATGGTAATTATAGATACCGGACGGCGAAAGAGAAGGTTCGTAATACCCATTGGGCGCTTCGCTAAAATCTCAGAATATTCTAAGCGAAATTGACAAACATTTTAATGATTTAACGTTTTTAGGCTTAATTTTTTACAAGAAACAAGAAATAATTGGCTGAATGTTATTTTGACAATATAACAGCTATTGGTTCGGGGCGCTGGACATCCGGCGTGCCATGACCAGGGCCAGGCTGCCGACCGCGAATCCGGTGACGGCGGCGCAGATCAAAAGAGGGGGAAGCCAGGCGAACACCTCCGGCGACCGCAGAAGCGCCGCTATCGCCCCCACCTGTCCCACGTTGAAGGCAAACGCCGAAGCCACGCTTATAGCCGGCACGCTGAGGCTGTCCCGGAAACGTTCGTAGAGGACTATCGACAGAGGGAGCGACAGCAGCGCCCCTCCGGCGCTGCACGCCAGCGTCGCCGGGCTGCCGGAGAGGAAAAACGACAGAGCGATCCGCAGGACCGTCACCGATACCGCCTCCGCCGGTCCGAACACCAGCAGGGCCGTCATGGAGAAGATATTCGAGACGCCCAGTCTCATACCGGGATATGGGAGGGGAAAACGGGATTCGATCAGCCCGGACGCGAGCGCCAGAGCGCCCAGCATCGCCGTGACCGCTATGCGTTTGGTCTTTCCGCTGTCCTGTATGCGATACTCCATGTCCGTTCAGTAGGAAACCGAGTCGACGTGGGGTTTTGCCGCGGAAGCAAGACGCACGGCAAGTCTGTGGGGAGCGCATATTATGACGCCCCCGGCGTCCGAGATCGGACGGGCCCTCATGCAGTCGCCGCCCGGACAGTTCGCTGATATCATCCGCAGGCTGCCGTTTTCGTACTTTATGACGTTAGTCCGCCCGCCCTCGCCCAGGTCTATCGTCTCTCCGCTCAAGAGGCCGGCCAGGGGCCCGAGGATCTGCACATTGCCGTCCCTGACGGCTTCGATCATTATTCCGCCCTCTTTCGGACGGGGCAAAAAAAACGCGGACCAGGAACAAAGGAGGATGACCGCCAG
>JAISWP010000086.1 GCA_031271065.1 Synergistaceae bacterium | reverse complement strand
GGAACGAGCCTCAAACTCCCCGGAAAGACAGAGGCTCTGCGCCAGTGTCCGCTGGGCGAGGAAACGGCGGACAGGGTGTCAAAAACCATGCGGATGGGACACGGCATCGGGACTCCGGACGTCCTGGCCGAAGCGCCGGAGGCCGGAATATCCCTTCAAAGGAAAGCAGACGCGGCGGGAAGGACCGCGGACGATGAGGGTGCGCAGATGTTGTTTGGCTCGGGCCGGCGGATGGTGCCGCAGCTGATCAAATCGCCGGGTGGATCGGAGCGGGCTGGCTTTGCCGCCCGGGAGGATTCAGCTCGCTAGGGCGAAAGAGAGCTGCCTACGGTTTCCCATATCTCGTCTTTTTCAAAGCCCTTTCGCCAGAACGCGGCGCCGGCAAGGCCGAATCGCTTTACCAACCCCAGCCGCAGCGCTATGGAGCGCTCGTCCTCGACCCAAACTCTGTATGTCTTCTTATCGCTCGATACGTATTCGAAATAATTTTGTCCGACGTCCCCGAGCCACTTGAGGGATGCCCCGGTCTCCTCGAGACGCGCGTCGGACGACGCCATCGCCATAGTTTTCGCTCTCACTGAAATCTTGCCGCCGCGGGCTTTGGTCTCCGCCCACTCTCTCGTGTAGAAGGGGACGCCCAGGAGCAGTTTTTTCCCGGGGACCTGCGAGAGAGTGCGGTCGATCGCTTTCTGCACCCACGGAAGCGACGCCGTCGAACCGGCCTTGGGAGACGAAGCCCAGTGCTCGTCGTAGGTCATCACCGCTATATAATCGACGATGCTGGCTAGAGTCTCCCTGTCGTAAGCGCGGGACCAGTCCGAAGGGACCGGGAGATCGACGGACACTTTGAGCCCGATCGAACGGGCCGCGTAGGCGAACTTCCGGACGAACTCCGTGAAGGCCGCCGCGTCCTCGTTTCGGACATTCTCGAAGTCTATATTGATCCCGTCCAGATCGTATATCCGCGAATAGACCAGCATCCTCGCTATGAAAGCGTTTTGAGCGGCGGCGTCCGCGAGAAATTTTTCGGTCCTCTCCTTCTTGAAATCGTTGGATACGAGAGCCCAGACCGCCCATCCTCTCCCGTGAGCGGCGACTGTGTAGTCCAGTTCGGCCTTGTTTGCTATCGTCCCGGATTCGTCGGACAGGGTGAACCATGTGGGGGATACAACCCTGACGGTGGGCAGGTCCCCCCAAAGGGAGATATCCTCGTGGTGTTTTATAATGTGATCCCATACAAGGCCGAAAGGTTCGTCCAGTTCGGGGTGAGCGAATTCCCCGGCTTTGAACCTGCCCTTCTCCGGCATGAGGGGAACTTTCCCCACGACCAGGATGTCGCCCGAGGCGGCGGGCACTATCCTGCGGCTGGAATCGACGGGCGCGGCGGCAATGCCGGTCACGCTCTCCATGCCTGTCATGTTGAAATAGTACCCAGCGTCGCCGCTGATCGCGCGAAAATCTATGTCTATCGCGGTCTGGCCGGGGATCAGAGTTTTGAGCGCCGGGATGTCCAGCGTTTCGGCCGGTTTCGATATCCGCGCCGTGAAATACCCCTTTTCATGCCGAAGAACCACCGGGCACTGCAGGTCTCGCAGTATTTCGGAAGGTATCCACACGTCGGGAGGCGCGTCCGTGCCCGCTGATGCGCGTATTACGGCGGAGTAAGGGGTTCTGTTGACACGGCCCTCGGAGACGATGCGTTCTATCGGTATGTATCTGACACCGGGGGGGAACTCCTCGGTTAACGGGGAACTGTGCGCCGGAAGTGAGAGGAAGGACAGCAGCAGCGCGAGAACTGCAGGACTCCGGTATGATGAAAAGCGTCTTTTCATCATACCGTGAGCTCCGATACGACCTCGGAGGCGACGGATCCGGCGTATAAAGAGGGCTGCATTCTTATTTCGTCCGCTGTTTCGAGCGCCGCTTCCCGCCAGGAAGGGCCCATTTTACCTACGCTCAAAAGCAGATTTATGACCGCGCGCCTTACCGCTGCGTCCCCGGATGAAGCGTGTTTACGCGCCAGAAACAGCGCGTTGTCGACGAAACCGAATTCGATCCCGCTGCCTGAACTGCCGGAGACAATTTCGGCGATGTCCGCTAAACCCTTTTCAATCTCGCCGCATCCGGGAGAATCCGCAAGGGCCGAAGCCTGTCTCATTCTGTCATTCATCGTCTGACACCTCTTTTGCCTTGTGTCTTAAGTTCAATATCACTATCTCGGGACGTCCTATGGTGCGTACCGGCGGGCCCCAGACGCCAGCGCCGCTCGATATGTAATAATTCGTGGAGCCCCGCCTGTAAAGCCCGTAATGTTTTTCATATATCGAAGCGACGATAAAGTTTACGGGAAACAGCTGGCCCCTGTGAGTGTGTCCCGATACCTGGAGGGCTGCTCCGGACTTTTCTGCCTCCTCGAGAAAGAAGGGCTGATGGTCCATCAGGACCGTCGGAATTCCTGATACCTGCGAGCCGGCCGCCGCCTCGCGGATCATCTCGTCTATGCCCTTTCGTGCGCCCCCGTACCTTTCGACTGTCAGGTCGTCCCTGCCGGCCAGTATCAGTTCGCCTCCCAAAACCGCCGCCCTGTCCTTCAGGAGCGTGACGTTCGAGCGGAAGAGGAACTCGGTCACCTGAGCGGCTCCGGCGTAATAGTCGTGGTTGCCTAAAACGGCCCATGTCCCCAGGCGCGATTCGAACGACGACATGACTGACTCCGACTCGTACATCCTCTCTTTCCTGGCGAAAAACCCGCCGCTGTCTACGATGTCCCCGGCGATGAGGATTATATCGGGCTGCTGTTCGTTGGTGAGAGCCACTAATTTCCTCAAGTAGCCGGGTCCGGTCATTAGCCCGAGATGCACGTCGGAGATCACGGCTATCCGGAGCGGAGGGCCGCCGGCGCCGTCAGGCGAGTCCCACTCGATATCGTGGTGTATGACGGTCGGAGCGCTGGCGTTCCATACGCCGGCCAGAGTGATTATTACGCTCATTGCGAATATGCCCGCCGCGGAGCACAGCCTCACCTCCGGCGAAAAGGGGGGAGGGTTGTGAGTGATGGCTATGATGCTGTTCAGCGCCCTGAAAATATCCGCCGCGAGGGTCAGAATGAATCCGTAAATCATCGGAGCGATGTGAAGATATCCCATAACGGTCAGCGTATCCGAGAGCCACGGCAAAGAGGTCCTGAATATCCCGGCCGCGGGAAAGCTGAGCGCGAACGCCGCGAAAATGACGCAGACCACCGCCCTCAGCAGTCCAAAGCCGGAGAGGGTGACGAATATCCTGGCAAAGAGATATGTGTTGATCAGAATGTATATGCTTAAAACTATTCCCATGAACATGTTCACGCAGTGCCTTGACCTCCGCCAGCCGGTAAGTATCGTGCGTACATCAGGATTTTAACATACCCTGTATCGCCGTGAATCCGCAAACCCGTGGCATATGCCCTTTAAAACATGAACCCGAGCAGCCGCCAGTCGGCTATGAAAAACATGTATCCTGTCTCGGCGAAAGCCGCGGACATGATGAGGATCTTCTCCAGCCAGTGATAGTCGGGGCTGAAGATTTTGGACAGGAGCCTGAACCAGAGCCATGCCAGCAGCACCCCGCCGAAAAGGGGTATGACGAAAAGCGCTTTCACCTGGTACGGCACAAAAACCGTGAATTCGTCTCCTTTTAACATCACGGCCAGTGTCAGGCCAGCCGCGAAAGTCAGCTGCACGGCGCAGAATAACGACGAGATGCCCCAAAGCTCCGTATCGGAGCGATATCCGCTTTCCCAGGGGAACTTGCCCCTGTTTATCGCCATGCCCGTGAGAAGTCCGGCGAATGAGAGGGTCATGATGAGGATGAAACCTGTTATCATTGCCATCTGCCAGTAAAAACTCTCGTACGTCTTGAGTTTGTCGAAGGTGCGCTCGACGCTGCCGGCGACAAGCGCAGTTACCGCGCCGGTTTCCCCCCGCTGGAAGAAGATATACTCCTCGTTGGAGCCGTCGTCTTCCGTGCGCAGGAAAAGATCGTCCTGTCCGGCGACGGGGAACCAGCGCGAGGGAGGGACGCCGCCTCTCGTGTGGGTCAGCACCACCGTCTCTCCGTCGATCGCCGCCTCTATCTGATCGGCGAACATGCGCGACACCTTCTCGGCCGTGTTTCTCGCGATCCTGTTCGTCCTGTAAAAACCCCGGACGTCCGAGTATATGGTCATCTGACCTTCGCCGGCTCTCGGTTCCTGCGCCTGAGCCGGTAAAAAACGCTTTACGACGGCTTCCGAGAGCTCGCTGCTGAAATCTATGCCGGATACGTTTGCCGCGAGGAACAAGCCGAACTTATGTTCCGGTATCAGCATCAGGAAGGCGGAAAAACCTGAGATGCCTCCGCGGCGCTGCAAGGTGCGTATACCGCGGACGGGCCGTTCGAGATAACCCAGCCCCGCGCCGTTTATCATCTGATGCGGGGAGAAGTGGCGGCGCAGCATGCTGCCGGAATACATTTCGCCAAGCATCCTGTTCCTTCCTATAACCCCTCCGGCAAGGGAGGCTATCATGAAGCGGCTCATGTCCGAAGCTGTTGTGTTCATCCCGACAGCCGGCAGGTCGTAGCGATATTCGTAAGGGACTTTCGACCCGGAGGCGTCATATCCGGACGCCATATTCCGCAAGTCCTCCGCGCCGGGCGTGAAAAAACTGGAGCTCATGCCGAGGGGCTGAAAGACGTGACGTTTTACCGCCGCGTCGAAATTCAGCCTGGAATATCTCTCGAGGATGGAGCCCAGAAGGGCGTATCCCATGCCAGACTCGCAGTAGAAAATTCCGGGCTCCGAGTAACGGGCGGGAAATTTTTTCTGCAGGACGCCGGCATAACCCCGTTCGTCGGAGGATGTCGGGGCCGCTGTCTCGAGCTCCTTGAAATCGAGGCCCGCCGTGTGAGTCAGAAGATGTCTGACGGTTATAGGGTTGTCGAACATCTCTGGAATTTTCCATCGCCTGAGATATGTGCTGACATTTTCGTCGAGACTTATCCGTCCCCGTTCCGCCAGCTGCATTATCGCGGCTGCGGTCACCGGCTGTGACAGCGCTCCGACCCGGAAAACCGTGCGCTCCGGGTCGACAGGAGCGCCGTCCGATTTATCCGTCACGCCATATCCCTTGAGATACAGCACCTCCCCGTTTCGCACCGCCGCGAAAACCACTCCCGGTATGCTTCGTTCCTTCTGAACGCCGGCCAGAAAGCCGTCCACGAATGACGCGAACTCCCTTTCCTCGTCAGTGGGCCTCCTGGGCTGGTTTCTCGAAGCGGCGTACGAGGCGCCGGGACATATCGGCAGAGAGACTGCCGGCAAGAGAACGGCTGCAGCCGCAATGCTCAGTATCCAGCGGCGCACGCTGAACACTGAGCGACGATCCGGCCGCGCTGCGGCGTTCTCCCTTTTCAACCCTGTCTCGAGCGGCGGCGCGCGGTTTTTTCCTTAAGGGTGCATTTCTCGAAAAACGCGCGCTCCAGATTGACGTAACCGTCCACGAACGGTATGAGACGCCCTATATACTGCCCCTTGACCACAGCTAACATCACCAGTTTGCCCATCATCCCCAGGGTCTCGTATATCGGCAGGTAATCGGTATCTCCGCTCACGAACACCGCGGTGTCGTACGCGTTGAAAAAAGCCATGCGCAGGGCGTTGATGGCGATATTTACGTCCGTTCCCTTTTCCACTTTGTAATATGTGTCGCTGTCCTTTATGTTCATTGGAACGTCGTGTTTCATCGGACGCGCCGTATGGGTCCCCTCTATGACGTCGAAATTGCGCTGCACCCTCATTCCTGCCGCCCAATTGTAATATTTTTCGAGCCCTTCGTCCTGCATGAGAAAATCATCCGGCTTCGGGATGAATAATATGGTTTTCATGAGTTCTCCGCCGTTTACGGAAGCGACTATCTGCCTGGGCAATTCGTTGTAATCCAGTCTTGGAGCGGTTTCCGGGCTGTACAGGGAACCGAGGGCTATCTGAAAATTCATGTGATCTATAAATACCATTGTTCGAGCCATCAGACCGCCTCTTTCCGTCCGGCCTCCTTCTGAGGCCTGTATACGTCATTATACCCCTCGCCGCGTATCGCAGAACCCTTTTTCAGTATTTTATATGTCTTTTCCTTCATTTTTATCTTTGGCGTGAATCACCCGGAACTCCTAAAATATTTTAAAGATATTATAACGGAGGTGCTCAAGGTATGGCAAATTACTTTCGTGACAGAAATAAATTAATTATTCTGATATTCCTGCTGATCACATTTGCCTGCTCAGGAGCCGTATCGCTCGCCCTTCAGCATTATCTCACCGGCAGTACGAAATTCATAAATTACATCGGTCTTTTGCGCGGTACAACTCAGCGGCTTGTAAAAAAAGAACTGATGCATTATCCGGACGACGAAATGCTTTCGAAGCTGGAAAACCTGGTGAACGGTCTGAGGGAGGGAGGCAGAGGACTTCGTCTGAACAGCCTCACGGACCGCGTATTCAGAGGAAATATGGAGGAGGTCACGCTCCGGTGGGAGGAACTGAGGAACGCCATCATGAGCGGCAGAGAGACCGGAAAAGATGGAGGCCTTTATCTCCTGAGCGAAGCGTTCTTTGATCTGGTCGACCGCACCGCCACGTCGGCGATGATCTTTTTTGAGAACACTCAGCGGCAGGCGGTGACCGCGGCGGCGGTGAGCTATACAGCTTCCGCCGTGCTCGCCGTCTGCGGGATAGCGGCGTATGTCCAATTTTCCAGGATGACGCGGGAGAAGGACATGCTGGGACGGGTCGCGTATTTCGACCCGATGGTCAAGATACCCAACCGGGCCAGCTGTAAACGGGAGATAAGTGAAATCTCCGCAAATCCTCCGGATGGTACTGCGACGGTATTCGTGTTTGACATGAATAACGTCACGCTGGCAAATGAAATTGCGGGACAGCAGGCGGGAGACCGGATCATAGCGGATTTCGGGGGCATCCTGAAGGAAGAGGGCGAACCGTTCGGTTTCGTCGGGCGTTTCGGGGGAGACGAATTTCTCGCACTGTTCAGGGAATGCGCGGAAAATACAGCCTCAGCTTTCTTGAAAACAGTCAACGAAAGGGTGCTCTCCTACAATCTGCTCAGACTGGGGGAGCTCGAGAAGATAAGTTTTGTCGTTGGGTTCGTCACCGGTAATCCGGCCCAGGACGGCATAGAAGGGATGGTGGATTTGGCCGGCAAAATTGCGTACGACAGAAAGCGCGAGATGAGAAAAGGGTGACGGGGAGGCATGAAATATAAAAGAATCTGTATATACGCGTCTATTGCCGTATGGATCGCCGTTATATGCGGCACATGGCTGTATTTTGCAAGAGAACTCATCGATAAGACTTCCTTTGAAGCGGTTCTCGGAAAAATGAGGTATGCCCGCAGCGAAGTGATGCGGACCATTGACGGAAGCATATCGTCTCTCCGTATGCTCGCCGTTTCCCCCCGCTTCTCCGGGGCCGGGGACATGGGTTCCGTCCTCAGCGTAATACCTGTGATAGAGGAGCTTCATTCCGACTATACGTTCGCTGTGATGGACGGGGAAGGCCGGATGTTCGAAAAGGACGGCGCAGAATATTCGGTGGTGGGATCTGGATTTAAAGAGGCGATGAACAGGGGTTACGGTGTGATCAGCATATACGATGAGGCGTACGGAATCAAGAGGGTGGCTTTTATAGCGCGGACCTCGGCCGCTTTCGAATCCTATCTGGCCGTCATCGATACCAAGAAGCGCTTCGCGGACAAAATAGCCGCCTTTTTCGACTCCTGGAACGGGCGTACCGCGGTCTTCGACGAACTGAGCGACATAGTGGCCTCCAATCCGAGCCTGGATACATTGGAGGAAGATGACGGCGGAGAGGTCGAGGGGGTGCTGCTTTCAGGGCTGTCGGAGTTCAGCAGAACCGGCTCCGAAGAATCGGCCGAGACGTTGTCCGAAGGGACTCGTTACAGGGCGTACATCAGACTGGAAGAGCCCAGGGGCTGGCGGATAGGTTCATATTTTTCCAAGTCACCGCTCTGGGAGGGGGCGGATTCTCTGCGAAAAAGCTCGGCGCTTCTCATTCTGTCGATAGGAGTTCTTTTCAGCGTATTGATCGCGTTCTCGAAAGCCGCCTGGGCCAGGCTGGAGGCAGAGTACAGGAGAGCCGTCCTGTTCGATCCGCTGACCGGCCTTGGAAACAGCGTCGGAATGGAACCGCTCGCCGAGGAATTCCTGGAGGGCAGGAACAAAGAGGATTACAGCGTGATATGCATTGATATAGAGGCTTTCGACAGATTCAACTCCATGTTCGGATATCAGGCCGGGGATAAACTGCTCACGGCGGTCGCCGGCGCGATAAAAAAACGCTGTGAATACGGCGTCAGAGTCAACAAAGACGTATTCATCACAATGGCAGAAACCAGCCGGGCTCTGGCCGGAGAGTTCAGAGAGTCCCTCTATGACGCGATATCGAAAGTTTTTGCTCCTGAATATCTCAAGATGCTCTCCTTCAATTTCGGGATATGCAGAATAAAGGAAAACTCCGGAATATTCAGGAATATCTTCGATGAGGCGATGCTGGCGGTGAAGGAGGCCAAATCTCTTCCCGCCGGCGGGAACGTGGTATACGACCACGATCTGGAGCAAAGCAAGGCGTGGAAACTCCAGATAGAGCGCAGTATGCTGAACGCGATACAGAACGACGAATTTCAGCTTTACATACAGCCCAAATGGAATCTGATAAAAAACGCGTGCAGCGGCGGCGAGGCTCTAATCCGCTGGCAGTCCCCTGAATTCGGTTTTCTTGCGCCTGACAGGTTCATACCTATTTTCGAGGAGAACAATTTTATCATCGAAATAGACTTCTTCATGATACAGAGGGTCATCTCCATGATCGAGAGGGAACTCGAAAGAAAAATCAAACCGAAACCGATAGCGGTCAATGTCTCCAAAACCACCATGATGTTTCCGAATTACACGGACAGACTGTCGGATATGATCCGCAGAACCAGCGTGCCGGCGAGCCTCCTGGAGCTGGAGGTGACGGAGAGCGCGCTCTCCGGCCTGGACTACGCGAATATCCGCCGCATCATGTGCGAGATGAAGAACATGGGTTTTACCCTGACTATGGACGATTTCGGCTCCGGGTATTCCTCCTTCAACACTCTCCGCGAACTTCCGGTGGATGTGCTGAAGATAGACAAAGTATTCCTGGACGCCGCTCCTGAGTCCGCGAGAAGTCAGTCTATAATAAGAAGCATAGTGGAAATGGCGAAGGACATTGGGATAAAAGTGGTTTGCGAGGGAGTGGAAACGGATGTTCAGGTGGAATTTCTGAAAAGTATAGGCTGCGACTACGCTCAGGGTTATTTTTTCTCGCGCCCCGTCGGGCACCTGGAATATGAAGAAAAGTACGTATATGTGAATTGAACTGATGATTGCATATTTGGCCTATTATAAATAAAATAGCTGTTATGTATTTTTAATATAACTGGTGTTCAGTTTAAGTATTTTTCTATGAGCAATATCCGATCAATTTGTCTTGTGAAAGAATAATTTCTGCGAGGAGGAAACAGTTTGACTATGCTCGATTCCAGGACAGCTCAGGCGGGGACACTTGAATCTATGGACTGCCTGGTTACTGTAACAGGTCCGGCGGACGGCCGGGTAATAGAAATATCTGGCAGTTCGGCGCCGCGTTTTAAAATTTCCATGGAACGCAGGGTAAACGACGTACTGGACAGCTTGGGATGCGATTCCGGCGTCAGAGTCGCCGTTCAGGACAACGGAGCGCTGGATATCGTACTCGGCGCCAGGGTCGAGGCGGCCTTCGTCCGCTACCGGGAGGGAGACGTCCGATGAGGCGCACGATGCTTTATCTGCCGGGCAGCAATCCGAATATGCTGCTGCGGGGGCATCTTTTCGAGCCGGACGGACTTGTGATAGATCTCGAGGACTCCGTCTCCGCGGGGGAGAAGGACTCGGCCAGGGTGCTCGTCCGCGAGGTCCTCCGCAGAGGTGAGTTTGGAGCCTGCGAGGTCACTGTCCGTATAAATTCCACTGATACGGAGTATTGGAGGAAGGACGTAGAGGTCGTCGTTTCATGCGGAGTTTCCGGACTGAGGGTCCCGAAAGTCGAGAGCCCTCAGACTGTCAAAGATATGGACGAGGAGATTTCACGGGCTGAGGAAAAATCTGGAATCCCTCGGGGGAGCACGAAATTATTCTGCCTTCTGGAGAGTGCTTTGGGAGTTTGGAACGCTTACGACATAGCGAAATCGTCTCCGAGAGTGACCGCGATAATCCCCGGCGGTGAGGACCTGGCGGCTGACCTGCGCACCAGCCGCAGCAAAGAGGGCGCCGAACTGGAATGGATACGGCGTATGATAATCGTGGCGGCTCGCGCAGCCGGAGTCGACGCGCTGGATACGGTGTTCCCTTACGTCAATGACGACGAGGGGCTGGAGCGTGAGACCGGTTTCGTGAAACAGCTTGGTTACGACGGAAAGAGCGTGGTACATCCAAATCAGATAGCGGTCGTTCACTCGGTATTCGATCCCACAGAACGCGAAACGGCCGCTGCAAAGCGAATCGTCGACGCGGCTTCCGACGCGGAGGCCAGGGGATTAGGGGCAGTTTCTCTGGATGGACGAATGATCGACGCTCCCGTGATACGCCGCGCCAGATTTACATTGATGCGGGCGGGACTGCTGTCCGACGGGCAGAGGGGGTAGAGGCATGGAACGCAGCGCGGTAAACCGCGAGATACCGTCTCACATAGAAGGGTACGGAGATGTCGCCGGAAGGCTGTATGAAGGAGCGTTTGCGAGAACTCCGTCGGGATATCGTTCGGGTCCCAGGATACGCTCATCCTCGCCCCACGACGGGAGCAAACTGACCGGAGGCGTAAAGGAAGCGATAATGGCGGCCGGCGTCAAAAGCGGAATGACTCTCTCTTTCCATCATCACCTGCGCGGCGGGGATCATGTGGTGAACGGAGTGATCCAGGCCTGCGCCGAACTTGGGATAACCGATCTGACAATATTTCCGACCGCGCTATTCGATGTTCATAAGGACATAATCCCATATATCAAAAGCGGTGTAGTCAGCCGGATAATGGGTTCGGTCAACGGAGCGATAGGACGTCTGGTCTCCGAGGGAGGTCTTTCGTCGCCGGTCGTGCTTCGCAGTCACGGAGGCAGGCCGAGGGCCGTCATATCCGGAGACGTCCATATAGACGCCGCTTTCATCGCCGCTCCGGCCGCCGACAGGGCCGGCAACATATCCGGACAGATGGGACGCTCCGCCTGCGGCTCTATAGGTTATGCCTTCACCGATGCCGAGTACGCCGACGTTGTGGTCGCGATAACGGATAACCTGCAGAGTTACCCGATCTCGCCGATTTCCATACCTGGCGTATACGTCGATCTGGTCGCCGTGACGGACAGCATCGGGGATCCCGCCGGTATAGTCTCCGGCACGACTAAGGTCACAAGGGATCCGATACGTCTTTTGATAGCCAAATACGCTTCGCGCCTGATAGAGGCGTCGCCGTATTTTATGGATGGCATCAGCTTTCAGACGGGAGCCGGCGGAATACCTCTTGCCGTCACCGCGTTCCTGAAGGAAGCGATGAAACGGCGCGATATAAGGGCGTCGTTCGGACTGGGGGGCATCACGGGATATTTCGTGGACATGATGAAAGAAGGACTGATACAGAAGCTCATGGACGTCCAGTCCTTCGACCTCGAAGCCGTCAGATCCATAGCTTCCAATCCGTCCCACATAGAAATATCCGCCGACTGGTACGCAAACCCGTGGAACTGCGGGGCGGCGGTCAATATGCTGGACGTGGTCATTCTGGGAGCTACGGAGATCGACATGGATTTCAACGTGAACGTCTGCACCGAAGCGGACGGCGCCCTGCTGCACGGCATAGGCGGGCACCAGGATACGGCGGCGGGCGCGAAACTCACCATAATAGCTCAGCCTCTGACCAGGGGACGGATACCCTGCGTCGTGGACAAGGTTCATACCGTGACAACTCCGGGTGAAGTGGTGGACGCGATAGTGACCGAGTTCGGCGTTACGGTCAACCCCAGGAGGACGGACCTGATGGACGCCTGCGCCGACTTCGCCGTTTCCCGCAGGATACCGCTGATTCCGATCGATGAACTTGCGGAACGGGCGAAGAAGATGTGCGGAGTGATGGAGCCTATCCGAACGTCGGATAGGGTAGCCGCGGTGGTGGAATGGAGGGACGGTTCCGTCATAGACGTGATAAGACAGCTTGAAAAATGAAATCAGATCTTGTGAGGCTCACGTCTTGAGACGTTACGGACTGAACTGAGATTCTGAGCGCGGGCGCATCGGACAGATTATACGTGGAAGAGGGCTGTGACGGATTCAGACTGGAGGTATTTTGATTGGACACCGCCGATTTTAAGGAGATAGCGGCAAAGATGATGGGTTCCCGGAATACCGTGGTATTCACCGGCGCCGGTATGAGCACCGAGTCCGGCCTGTCGGATTTTCGCTCCAAGGATGGAATGTGGAATGTACAAGATCCGATGGAACTCGCGACCACGTCCGCCATGAGAGACAGCTACGAAAAATTCCACGCTTTTTACGCGGAACGTTTCGGGCAGATGGGGGAGGCGCGCCCGAACGAAGGCCATAAGATTCTCGCGAAATGGGAATCCGCGGGTCTGGTGAAGTGCGTCATAACCCAAAATATAGACGGCCTTCACGCCGCCGCCGGCTCCCGCGCGGTGCACGAACTGCACGGTTCGGTCGGCTCTGTGCGCTGCATGGACTGCGGCGCCGGCTCCACTCCGGAGGCTTTCGTCGTGTTAAAACCATGCCATGCCTGCGGAGGCAGACTCAGACCGGGAGTCGTGCTGTTCGGCGAAAATCTGCCTCCGGCAGCGCTCGATGCGTCCTGGAACGCGGCTGAGGAGGCCGGAGTGCTGATGGTGCTTGGTTCGTCGCTGCAGGTGTCCCCGGCCAATCAAATGCCCGCCATTGCGAAGCGCGCCGGCGCGATGGTGGTCATCTGCAACCGGGATATCACTCCTATGGATCATCTGGCGGACTTCAGGAGCAGCGATGGGATCGGATCTTTTCTGACGAAACTCGACTCTCATATTTCATTGTAATCCCCGTTTCCAGATCAGGCCCGCGGCCCGTTATACGCAGCAGGAGCGTACTCCATTTGCTGAGATATTATTTAGTCGTCGCTGAAAAAGCCTCTATAACAGGGCTAATTGTACAAAAAAAATGCCGCTATGACCCATGTAGAGATAACTCCGACAGCGCCCTCGACGGAGGGCTTGTCCTTTGGTTTACGCACTCTGGCCGGAAGTACTGCCGTCCCATAGTGCTCAGCCATTTCCTGATATGCCCTGTTCAAGACAGCCTCGGACTTGGTGTTCTTGAT
>JAISWP010000015.1 GCA_031271065.1 Synergistaceae bacterium | reverse complement strand
ATTATTATTCTGCGGCGTCCGAGCGATTCATAACTCATGTGACGGGGGAAGGAAATGTGCACAAACGTCTTGGCGCCGAGCTCTTTCGCCGAATGGGGTATCAGGTAACCGCGCGAGATAAAGTCCGCCTGTATAACCATGTCCGCGACTGAACCTATCACGTTCGGATCCTCGTGGGCCTCTCCAACGAGGCAGATGATGTCGGGACGCTTTTCCTTGGCCCTGCGGATTCCCTCCGTAGTTCCAGGAACCCCCTGATTTACGACAATGACTTTAAGCAGCGGGTCGTCAGCCATGCCGGCGATCTGGGCTATCGTCGTCTCCATCTCGGCCATGAAGCTGTCCGGATATGTGACGTGACGGACCATGCCTCCGCTCGAGGCGTCGCCGTAGAGCTTTATCATTTCCTCGGCTCCACGTAATTCGTCCTCACCCTGGGAGACGGTCCCGGTCACGATGCCGATATGGAACGGAGCGTCCGCAGCTGCCGCGGCAGTTCCGAAAAGCGCAGCCGCAGCGAAAGCCAGCACGGTCAGAATGAATATTTTCCCTCTCATACAATTACTCCTCCTATACATTAAAAGATATTATTTAGTGAATCCCCGCGCTGATTATATCTTTTCATCAGCCCGAAGTATGAGACAGCATGCTTATTTTATTTCCATGTATTTCTGCGGAACCTCCAGCTTGGTCGCTCCCATATAGCCCTTTCCGAATATATAGGTATCCTGGTAGACCAGTACCAGGTTGCGCATCGTTGCCCCGGTGCTGGTGTCCTTGTAAACGCTTCCGTTCCAGTTCGCTCCAGGCGTGAATTTGTCGTAGGCCTTCCATAGGTCGTCCAGGCTGCCGAGTTTGGCGCTGCCTTCGACTATATTTTTACCGTATTCCGCGAGGGCGCATGTTGTGCTCCAGCCGTAGGAATACGCCCATGTGCCCATGCGTCCGCTGCCGCCGGCGGCTGTTACAGATTCTTCGACCTTCTTCAAAATAGCGGGCCAGTCTCCTGCTTCATCCTTGAGATCCACCCCGAAGGCCGCCGGGTAGCCCATCAGGGGAGACGGGAGGTCGGGCTCGACAAAAACAGCGCCGTATTTTGCCACCTGGACGAGAAGAGGTTCGGTCTGACCGTCGTTGGTGGCAAAGAAAGCGGTGTCCTTGCCGTACTTTTCCACCCAGTTGGGCACCTGTTCCAAGATGAACTGCTGCGCTCCAGGCAGCCCCACGTCGCTGGTCGGGTCCGGCGCTGTCTCGAATATGAACTCCATTCCCAGGTCCCTGCATGCCTGTTCCATGATGGCTCTTCTGCGGGCGAGCAGTTCATAGCCCATGTGGCGAGGGAAGGAGATGTGGACGAATTTTTTCGCCCCGAGCTCTTTGGCCGTGTGGATGATCAGGTAGCCGCGCGCGATGTTGTCAACATAAATTGCCATATCCGCCACCGCTCCGATAACGCCTGGATCTTCCTGAGGTTCACCCGCGAGGCAGATGATGTCGGGGCGTTTCTCTTTGACGCGCCTGAAAGCCTCGGTAGTTCCGGGAATGGCGTCGTCCACGACTATAACCTTGACTTTAGGGTCGTCGGATAACCCGACTATCTGGGTGATCGTGGTCTCCATTTCCGCCATAAAGCTGTCGGGCATCGTGACGTGCCTTATCATTCCGCCCTCGGAGGCGTTTCCGTAGAGCTTTATGAGGTGTTCGGCGCCTCGATACGTGTCCTCGGCCTGGGACACGGTCAGGGTCGCCACGCCGATGTGGAACTCCGGCTCCGCGGCTGAGGCCGCGCCGGCGATGGAAAGAACCAAAGCTGAAAAGAGGACGAAAAAGAGTGCGCGCTTCGTCGATTTACAACTGCACATACGAAAATCCCTCCTAACATGATCTGAAACCGCTTTGACGGGAACGAAACTCCAGCTGCGGGCTTCTGATGAGTCCTGAGTGCGATCCGCCCCCTTTCGGTCAGTCCGTGATATGACTCGGTACCAGGAACAGTATTGAAAAAACAAACTTATCAAGGCTCAGTTCTCACTTTGCCTTGATTCATGTACGATAATACTGAATATTGATATGTCTAAACTGCTTGAAATTATCCCCACCAGAAAGAAGCTTGTCAAGTAATCAATGCAGCGTTATTGCGGCTGAACGGGCGGGGATCGGGGCGTCGTCCGCGAAAAACAGGGCGGATATTTCAATCGCCGGCCCCATGTCCGGCCTTTAAAACAGCCGGACCGGCGAAGCATGAGGCCGCATATTATCCGATCGCCCGTCAGTTATTTATGCTCCTGCGCCGCCTCGTATATTTTCCGCGCCCGTTCCTTTGCTCTGCGGGCCGTGGCGCCTGAGACCTCCCTGCCCTTGAACAGCCCTCTGCCGTCCAGGTCGTCGAGCCGGCTCTGGGCGGAGGGGTCTTTGTTCAAAGACGCGAGATAATACCACATATACGCGTCCTCGAGGTTTCTCTCCACCCCGCTTCCGTCCCTGTACATATCTCCAAGCCTCACCTGGGCCAGCGCGAGCCCCTGATCTGCGGCCGCTCTGTAATATCCGGCCGCTTTAGCCTCGTCCTTCACTCCGGCCTCCGCCGAGTATATCTCTCCCAATGCGGCCTGCGCGTAAGCCGCTCCCGTTTCGGCCGGCTTCGAGAACAGTCTTGCGGCTTCTGATACGTCCTTGGATACGCCCAGCCCTTTGAGATACATGTCGCCCAGGAAGATGCCGGCCTGAGTGCTGCCGGAGGCGGCGTACCTCTCGACTATCGGCAGAAGAGCCTCGTAGGCTATTTTGGGGGCCGAGGCGGCGAGAGCGTCCCGTTCACCGCGGAGCCGCGCGGCGTTCGGAGGATCCTGAAAAAATGAGCGCACGTCCTCGGCCGTTTCCATCATGTTGAGGACAGCGTGATACGGAACAGGGTCGCGAGATGCGCCGCCGGATATGGCGGAGGACAGCAGCCGGGCCGCCGTGACCTTGTCGTCCCTGAACCATGCGATAAGTCCCCGTTCCGCCGCCTCAGGCGTCACTCCCGGCGCGGCGGCCGCTCCCCTGAGGGGCGCGATGAGCGTCGGCTGTACGTCGTCGGCGAACGTGCCGGGGTCCAGCGTGCCCTCCTCCATGCTGCGCAGCACAGTCTCGCTTATCTCCCGTTCCACGTCGAAATCAAGGTTGAGCGAGACGCATTCCATGCCCTTTTCACGTTCTCCAGCCGAGTAGTACATGACCCCGGCGTAGAGATTGTTCATCCAGTTTTCCCGCGGTGTGTTTTCCATGACGACGTTCAGCTGGGCGATTATCTGACTCGCCGGCGCTCCGGCGTCCGAGAGGGCAGCGGCCCTGTATTTGGCAGCTTCGGCCCTGAATGGGTCCTGACGGAGCACCGGCCTCCATACTTTCTCGAACTGGTCGAAACACCTGCGGGCAAGGTTCGCGTCTTTCGATTCCTGCGCGGCGGACCCGTAGTAATACCAGAAGGGCGCGTATACTTCAAAGTGAGGTTCCAGAGCCCGGAACATGCGTACGCTCTTCGATCTGTCCGGCTCGCTTACAGCCCTGCCGAGGTCGTCCAGGTCACTCTGCGTCAGGCGGTATTCGTCCGGAAGGCTGTAGCGTCGGAGCAGGGTCCAGGACGAATCGAGAAGACGTTTCTGGAGCCCGGCGCATTCCTCGATGTTCTGACGCTCCAGCTTCCGCAGTTCGTCCTCGAGTTCCTCTCTCACGCCGTCCGCCGAACCGGCCGCGAAGTACGAGGTCACCCCTCCCGCGAGAAGCCCGCCGATGAAACTCCAGGGGTTGGCGAAGGAACCGCGGGCGGAGACCAGCATACCGGCGAACCTGTTTTTCTCGCGGGAATCGTATCTGCCGATGAACCGTTCGTACTCACCGCGCCGCAATGCCTTACCGCCGATCACGTCCATGAGTTCCTTGTAAAGCTCCCTGAGTTCGGGATCGTCCTCGATGTTCCCGAATTTCAGGTTGTTTATTATATTTTTGTATTCCGCGTCCAGCACTATTCTGTCCTCTGCGGAGATGATCCTGTGGACCGACACGATCGCCATATTCAGCGCGCTCATCGTGTTCGCGGGGTCGTAGGGCTCGCCCGCGGCGGAATATTCGGGGGTGCCTGTCAGCAGTATCGCGGCCGCCGCAGTCAAAAAAGCAGCCTTTATAGTTTTTGGCATGGATAGATTGCTCCTTCACTGTTCATACGCAGTTGCAGCTTCTCCTGTGATATTATAAACTAATCGGCGTTTGAGGATCGGGTATGGAGGGGAATTCTGATGGCAAAAAATATAACTCCGAGGCACACGAATTATTCAGAGTGGTATCTGGATGTGATACGGGCAGCGGAGCTCGCGGACTACGCTCCGGTGCGGGGATGTATGGTCGTCCGGCCGAACGGATACGGTATATGGGAGAACATACAGGCCGTGTTCGACAGGGCTTTCAAGGAAACAGGGCATGTCAACGCTTATTTTCCTCTTCTAATACCGAATTCTTTTATGGAGCGGGAGGCGAAACACGTCGAGGGTTTTGCCCCCGAGTGCGCCGTCGTCACTCACGCGGGAGGTTCGAAACTGGACGAGCCGTATGTAATACGCCCTACGTCCGAGACCGTGATAGGACATATGTACAGCCAGTGGGTGCAGTCGTGGCGGGATCTCCCGATACTCATCAATCAGTGGTGCAGCGTCGTGCGCTGGGAAAAGCGCCCGAGGCTATTCCTGCGAACTTCCGAGTTTCTCTGGCAGGAAGGGCATACGGCTCACGCGTCCCGGGACGAGGCGCTGGAGGAGACCTTTACCATGCTCGACGTCTACCGCAGGATAATGCAGGAGGAACTCGCGCTCCCCGTGCTTTATGGCGAGAAGTCCGAGAACGAACGCTTCCCCGGCGCTGTAAGCACGTATTCCTGCGAGACCATGATGAGCGACAAAAAGGCGCTCCAGGCGGGGACCAGCCATTTCCTGGGGCAGAATTTCGCGCGTGCGTTCGAGATATGCTTCCAGGATAAAAACGGCGAACGGACTTTCGCCTGGACGACCAGCTGGGGCGTCTCGACCCGTCTCATAGGCGCCATAGTGATGACCCACAGTGACGACGACGGACTGGTGCTGCCTCCTCGCGTCGCCCCTGTGAAATCAGTCATATTGCCGATATCCAGCGACGAGGAAGTGCTGCGCGATAAGCTCGAACCGGCGGCGTCCGCGCTGGAACGGGAGATAAATTCGGCCCTGGGCGGCCTTTACGCGAAGGTCGACCGTCAATATCACAACCGGCCCGGCGACAGGTTTTTCCATCACCTGCAGCGCGGAGTGCCGCTTCGTGTCGAGCTGGGCGAAAGGGAGTACGGCGCGGATTCCGTGGTCATAGTCCGCAGGGACACCGCGGAAAAGGAACGGGTCTCCCGCTCCCTGGCCCCGAGCCGGGTCAAAGAGCTTCTGTTTGAAATACAGAACAGCCTTTACAGCAGGGCCCTTGCGTTCC
>JAISWP010000256.1 GCA_031271065.1 Synergistaceae bacterium | reverse complement strand
CGCCGTCCTGATTTTACTTCTTCAGCGCTTCGTCAAAGGCGACGCTGGACGGACTGAAATCAGCTTTTCTGACAAACGCGCACGCCTCCGCCGCTCCGAACTCCCGTTCCATCCCGCTGTCCTCCCATTCCACGGACAGCGGCCCCTGATAGTCCATAGCGTTGAGCTCGCGGATTATCTCCTCGAAATTGACCTGTCCGTGTCCCAGGGAGCGGAAATTCCAGCCTCTTTTCCCGTCCCCGAACTCGATATGGCTCCCGAGTATCCCGGACCGCCCGTCCAATACCACCGCGGCGTCCTTCATGTGCACGTGGTAAATCCTGTCCCTGAAATCCCTCAAAAAGAGCGCGGGGCTGACCCCCTGCCAGAGCAGGTGGCTGGGATCGAAGTTGAACCCGAAAGCCGGGCGGTAATCGAACTCCTTCAAGAGCCTCTCGGAAGAGTAATAGTCAAAGGCGATCTCGGTCGGATGCACTTCGAGTGCAAACCTGACGCCGCACTCGTCGAACACGTCGAGAATGGGGCCCCACAGTTCGACTACCTCTCTGAAGGCCCTGTCTATCTGCCCGGCCGGAGTCTGGGGGAACGAATACCAGTAGTTCCATATCGGGGAGCCCACAAATCCCGTGACCACTTTCACGCCCATATTCCTGGCCGCCCGGGCCGCATTTTTCACCTCTTCCGCCGCCCAGGCCCTCATCTTTTCCTGGGAGCCCCGATGCTCCGGCGGTATGAATCCGTCGTAGCGGCCGTCGTAGAGGGAAGCCACGCACTGCCCCGGCAGATGTGAGCTTATGGCCCAGCAGCCGAGATCGTACTTCGCCAGTATCTCTTTCCGGTTCGCCGCGTAGGATGGGTCCGACGCGGCCCTGCCGGCGTCCAGATGGTCGCCCCAGGTGCATATTTCGAGCCCGTCGTAGCCGAAAGACGACATCTTCTGACAGACTGTCTCGAAGGTCAGATCCGCCCATTGGCCGGTGAATATCGTAACTGGTCTTGCCATAGCCCGCTCTCCTCCTAAGTATGGAAAAAATCGTTCAAAGGACCGGCGGAGCGCCGTCGACCCAAGCCGAATCCGCCCTGCTGCTGGCGACGCAGTCATGGACGAATTTTACGCCGCGAGCGCCGTCAAAAGCGGTGGGAAATATCTCGAATTCGTCCTGAGCCTTCCCCTGACGTTTATTTTTTATCGTGCTGCAGTACGCCTCGTACAAATTGGCCCAGGCCGCGAACAGCCCCTCCGGATGCCCCGACGGCATACGCGTCCATCGCGCGGCGGAGGGGCCGAGGTCATAGCCCCCTCTGGTAAGCGTCACCGAGGGGTGTCCCTTCCTCGCGAACCTCATCTCGTTTGGGTTTTCCTGGTGCCATTCGATTGACCCTTCTGTTCCGTACACGCGGAAAGAGAGTCCGTTCTCACGTCCCGCCGCCACCTGCGACGGCCAGTAGTGACCTACGGCTCCGCCGCGGTATTTGACCGTGACAAGAGCGTTGTCGTCCAGTTCCCTCCCCGGGACGAAGGTCGACAGAACCGCCGATATTCTGTCTATCTCGAGCCCTGTCACAAAGTGAACCATGTTCTCGATATGGGTGCCTATGTCCCCGACGCAGCAGGATACGCCCGCCTGCTCAGGGTCGGTGCGCCAGACCGTCTTAGTGTCCTCCAACCGGTCTGCCAGCCAGTCCTGCGCGTATTCGGCCATCACTACTCTGACGTCCCCTATCCCGCCGTTTCTGATCAGCTCCCTGGCGTGACGCACCAATGGATAGCCAGTGTACACATAGGTGACCATGAAAGACAGATCCTTGCCGCGGACCCTGCGCACCAGGTCCAGCGCTTCGTCGGTAGTGAGAGAGAGAGGTTTGTCGCAGGAGACGTTTATGCCGCGGTCCAGAAAAGCCCTGCATATCTCGTAGTGTGTGCCGTTCGGGGTCGTCACCACGACGAAGTCTATCCCGTCAGGCCGCGCCGATTCGGCCTCCGCCATCTCGCCGTAAGACCCGTATATCCTGTCCTCGGAGACTCCGGCTGCCGAACCTGCCGCGAGACTTTTCTCCCGGTCGCGGGAAAAACAGCCCGCCGTTATGTCGGCCGCTCTAGTCAGATCTATGCCGGCCCTGTGCACCCCCGCGATGAAAGAGCCGGGGCCTCCCCCCACCAGCCCGTACCTGAGCCTGGGCCCCGCCGAGACTATATCTCTCCCTTCGATCACAAAAAAACACCTCCCCCATGATCTCAAAAACCCATGAAAAAACGGAACTGCCAGGAACACGCCGAACGATCCGCATCTTTTTTTAAATGAACTTGTCAGGTGCACGCAAAGCATAGGAGAAGGGAGATGCGGTGTCAAGCCGTGTATCGGGCGGCCCGTATATAAAAAGCGCGGACGGTTCCCCGTCCGCGCCTCATGTTCGCGATGCAGAGCAGGTTCGCTACTTCCTTTTGCCCATTATCCGTATGAGGTGCAGAAAGAGGTTGACAAAATCGAGGTACAGAGTGAGCGCTCCCAGGACCGCCAGATTGTCCCTGGCGTCGTCGCCGAAGCCGCCCTGGCTCGCTATCCTGCGCAGTTTGTGCGTATCGTACGCCGCCAGACCCGTAAAGACTATCACGGCGATTACGGACGTGACCAGGCTCATTCTCTCGCTTCTGACGAACATGTTCACCGCCAGCGCGATGAGTATGCCCCAAAGCCCCATCGACAGGAAACTTCCCCAGCCGGTCAGATCCCGCTTTGTCACGGTTCCGTACATGCTCATTCCCCCGAAAACCCCGGCCGTTATGAAAAACGTCGAGGATATCGACCCAAGTTCGTAAATGAGGAATATCGGGGAGAGCGTTATCCCGTTCAGCGCTGAGTAGACGAAAAACAGAGCGCTGGCCGTGGATGGGTTCAGCGTCATGACCCTGGAGGACAGGAAAAAGACCAGCCCCAGTTCCGCCAGCATAATGACGACCCACGGAATTACGCTCCTCCCGAAAATCGCCTGGATCACAGCCGGGCTCGTAGACGCATAATAGGCCACCGCTCCCGTGGCTGCCAGACCGAAAGTCATCCACATATATACCCTGCTCATGAAAGACTGCGAAAGAGCGCCGCTCTTCCCGGCGACGTCCCCGAACGTTCTGTCTCTGTCGTAATCCATTCCGCATCCCCCTCTCGTGATTCAAGACCTGCCTGCGAAAATTATACGGCAGCTTGCTCCAAAACGCAAACTGTATGATTGTACAATCATCAGGCCCGAGGCGGCGGAAAATTACGCGCGCATCCGCCTCGGGCGCCTCGCGGTACCAGGATTTTCAGACGCTCACAGACGAGCGGGCCGGGACGGCGGTCAGAGGCTTCTAAATAAGAGAACTCAAAAATGAATTTCAGTTCTGTTTTTTGCCCCGGGTGAACGAGTATGGCGATCATTCGCTGCGGGTAAAAGTAAATAAAATACAGATAAATATGATATTATCAAGCATGTTTGTCCGATATTTTCAAATGAATCGAGGTCCTATCCATGAGCAAATCGAAAGTGTACTTCACGGATATGAGATGCAAAGCCCAGACAAACCTTCTCGAAAAACTGCGCAGGCTGATCGACGAGGCGGGCATCGGGAAAATCGACTTCAGGCAGAAATATACCGCGATCAAAATACATTTCGGGGAACCGGGGAACCTGGCGTATCTGCGCCCCAGCTTCGCCAGGGTCGTCGCCGGGCGTGTGAAAGAACTTGGCGGGATGCCGTTTCTAACGGACTGCAATACGCTCTACGTGGGCAGGAGAAACAATGCCCTGGTACACCTCGAAGCCGCCTATGAGAACGGATACTCCCCCTTCTCGGCGGGGTGCCACGTGATCATAGCGGACGGCCTCAAGGGCACGGACAGCGTGGAGGTGCCGGTCTCGGGCGGCAGGTACGTCCGGACCGCCGATATAGGGCGCGCGATCATGGACGCCGACGTCATCATATCCCTGAATCATTTCAAATGCCACGAATGCACCGGTATAGGGGGAGCGGTCAAAAACATCGGCATGGGTTCGGGAAGCCGCTCCGGCAAGATGAAGATGCACAGCGACGGGAAACCGGAGGTCGATCCAGACGCCTGCGTCGGATGCCGCAAATGCGCCGCGTTCTGCGCGCAGGGAGCCTTCGTCTACAATGGCGGGCGCGCCTCCATAGATCACGGCAGATGTGTCGGCTGCGGGTTCTGCATAGGATCATGCAACTTCAACGCCATATACAACCCCAGCGCCTCCAGCAACGACATACTCAGCTGCAAGATGGCGGAATACGCCAAGGCTGTCCTGGACGGAAGGCCATCCTTCCACGTCACCGTGGTGAACCAGGTATCGCCTTACTGCGACTGCCACAGCGAGAACGACACAGCTATAGTCCCCGATATAGGGATATTCGCCGGTTTCGATCCGGTGGCTCTGGACAAGGCCTGCGCGGACGCCGTCAACGCGGCCCCGCCGATAAAAAACAGCATCCTGTCGGAACGTAACCTCACCGGGGACTGCTTCACCGACATCCACCCCGAGACGAACTGGATGGCGCAGATAAACCACGGCGCAAAGATAGGTCTCGGCTCAGGGGATTACGAACTGGTGACGATAAACTGACAAAGGGGGGATCGCCGCTATTCGACCGCCAGAAGCACCTGCATGTCGCCTCTGCTCGTGCGAAGATGAAACCCTTCCATCCCCCACTCCTCCCGCGAGTTCGAAACCACCGACGGGGTGGTGATGTCGCACGTCTTTCCGCCGCAGGACATCATGACGGCGGATTTGCCCCCTATGATGTTCGACGTCTCCGCCATTGCCGAATGTGCTATCTCGTCGAGTTCATCCATGTCCCTCGATATGAGCGACTTTATGACAGAGCGCGCGAAATCGGCAGAGTAGGCGAACACAGCTTTGCCGGCAATATCGCCGGTCAGCCCTATCTCGAACGTTATATCTCCCTTGAAACTTCTCTTGGGAGGCATCGTTTTCGTGATCTCGTCCCGGCTCAGCCCCAGCATGGTCATGATCACGCCGGAAGCGCTGTCCGAGAAACTTTCGAGGCAGGTAACGAGGGATTCGCCGCCGCGCGAGGGCTTTTTGCCCACTATCTTCTGGTCCGTCTCGGCGACGTGATAGTTCAGCCACGCGACCAGCGAACCCGAGAACGCCTTCACAGTCTTCATGTCGTATTCCGAGTCGGCCATCCTCTTCGCGAAGCTGCCGACCGTTATTATGAACCTCTTGTGCTGCAGTTTGTGCGCCTCGATATCTTTATAGCCTATCGACTTCTGATACTCCTCCTCGAACTGGAAGTGCCTGACCGTGTAGTCGCAGAGGAAACTCACCGCTCCGGCGCACTTTTCTTTGAAGTCGGCGCGCTCGCAGTCGTCGATCACGGCCAGCAGATCGTCGACCATCTCAAAAAGCTGCATGTGCTGCCTGTCTATCGTCTCAACTCCCAGCCTGTACTCCTCTTTCCACATAAGACGGCCCCCCTGCGGACACCGAAATATCTGCTCAGAACACAGCATATCCGATATCGATATTATAGTTATATCGACATTCTACAATATCCGCCGTCCCCTGAACAGCCCCGCCGGCGATCCTGAGTACAGGGCGCGGGCTTGCTTCCGTCCGTTATGCCTCGGGGGCGTTAGAATGGGCCCGATCTGACCGCGGATGAAACCGCGGCTAACCTCCGAGCCAGGCCAGCAGGACCCCTCCGGCAATGACCGACCCTATCTGTCCCGCCACGTTGGCGCCCACGGCGTGCATCAGGAGGAAATTTCCTCTGTTCGCCTCCTGCCCCAGCCTCTGGGTCACCCGGGACGCCATCGGGAACGCGCTTATTCCGGCGGCGCCGATCATCGGATTCACCTTGCTCCCCTCCGGCAGGAAGATGTTCAGCAGCTTTGCGGACAATACTCCTCCGACCGTGTCGAACACGAAAGCGAAAAGCCCCATGCCGACTATCAGGAGCGTTTTCGCGTTGGCAAACTCCGGCCCCGTCATCTTCCGCGATATCGCCAGCCCCAGGAGGATCGTGACGATATTCGCCAGCTCGTTCTGGGCCGCCTGGGAGAGGCGGTCCGTGACGCCGCTCACGCGCAGGAGATTGCCGAACATCAGAAAGCCGATGAGGGCGACGGAAGCGGGCGCTATGAGCCCCGCCGCCGCTGTCACCGCGATCGGGAACAGTATCAGCGTCCTTCTCGATACCGGACGCTCGACGTAGGTCATGCTCATGGCCCGCTCTTTTTTCGTCGTCATCAGCTTTATCACAGGCGGCTGTATCAGGGGGACCATAGCCATATACGTATACGCGGCCACGGAGATCGGAGCGAACAGATGCTGGGCGAACCTGTTCGCCACATATATCGCGGTGGGCCCGTCCGCCGCCCCGATTATCCCTATCGACGCGGCTTCCTTGATGTCAAAACCCAGCAGAATCGCCACTCCCATCGTAAGGAATATCCCGACCTGGGCCGTCAGGCCGAAGATGAACATCCTGGGGTTGGAAATGAGAGGGGTGAAGTCACACATAGCGCCGACTGCTATGAAAATCAGCAGAGGGAAGAGTTCATTGGCCACTCCGGCGTTGAACAGCAGGGAGAGCGCCCCCTCCAGCACTTCCCCGCCGACGGTCTGGTCCAGAGCCGACGACATGGGAAGATTTGCGAGAATAGTCCCAAAACCCATCGCCAAGAGCAGGTTGGGTTCGAAATTTTTTTCAATCGCGAGATAAAGCAGAAGCGCCCCTACCCCTATCATACAAAGATTTTGGAATGTGAATCCAGTCACTGCAAATCACCTCTTAAATCAAGCGCCCTGCTTCAAGCCGCAGGGCTCCGTTAATGCTCGTATCTCAGCTCAGTTCGTACGGTTTGATCTGACGCGCGGCGCCGAGAATCGCGCCGTCCCGGGCTCACGCTATCACCGCGGCGCTCCCGATTCATTGCGGCGGTTTATCGCGCGGGACCATACCCCCCTCTTTTCAATTATAATCTTACGCCGGCAATATGTACTGCGTCTTGTCTGAAGTTGATCTGAGATCGGGATTACACGATTATCGCCGCTGCCGTGACCAGAGCGCAGAAAAAAAATGCGGCGGCGTCCGGAGCTCCGAACGGGTAATTTTTATATACGCACTCGCGTGTCCTCAAGCCGGCGCCTCTCAGACGGGCGGATACGGCGCCGGCCTTTATCCTTCTGACCGACGAGGCGAACGCGGGCGCGCAGACCGGCAGCATGAGCCTCGCCTTTTTCAGGAAGCTCCCGGTGTCGTGCTCCACCCCTCTTGCGGTCTGCGCCTCCATGATCCGTGCCGTCTCCTCGAAAAAGATCGGCATGAAACGTATGGCGGCCGTCAGAACGAACGCGTATCTGTACGGGACGCGCAGAAGTTTCACCAGGACGTTCGGCAGGCCGCTCATCTTGGTCACGGAAAGCATCAGGGCAAGCGGCGTCAGAGCGGCTGTCATACGCAGCGCGGACGTGAGCGAGGACGATACGCCGCAGTCCGTGAGATAAAACCCCGCGGGCAGAGACAGCACCACGCTCCCCTGCCTCACGGAAAGGACCTGCACGAAAAACAGGATAAAAGCCAGCGCGAGAAGGGACGCCAAAACCCGTAAAGACCGCCTGAACATCCCCGCCGCCGCCGCCAGGCAGACGTCGCACAGGATGACGCTCGCCATGAATATATGGTCTTTTGTCAAAAAACAGGCGACGCACAGCACGAAAGTCAATATGAGCTTCGTCAGGGGGTTGAGGCTGTGCAGCGCCGAATCCCCGGCGGCATAATCCGGAAAGTCCTTCACGGCGCGGCATCCCTCCCGGAATTACGCGATCTCAGAACGGCGGAGACCATGTCGTCAATGGTGAAAGCGTTTTCGAACGAACGCCCCAAATCCCCTATCATCGCGGCAAGCGACGGTATCTGCGCCGGAAGGAGCGACGCCTCCCTCATGACCTCACCTCGGCGCATCACATCGCGAACTCCCCCGTCAGCCGCGACGCCGCCCCGGTTCAGCACCAGCGCGCGCCGCGCGTAACCGGCGGCGGCTTCCATGTCCTGGGACGCCATCAGGACGGTCGTCCCCTCCTCGTTGAGGCGGGAAATTATGTCCATTACGGCCGTGCGCTCCCGGCAGCCCAGTCCGGCGGTCGGTTCGTCCAATATGAGCAGGCCCGGTTCCGGAGCCAGAACAGACGCCAGCGCGGCCTTCCGGCGCTCTCCCCCGCTCAGGCTGAACGGATCCCTGCGTCCGTCGAGACCGAACATTTCGAGCATGACCTCGCATCTTTTCCGGCGGCTTTTCTCATCGAAGCCGGTGTTTTCGAGCCCCAGCATTATTTCGGCCGCCACGGCGCCGCGGCAGATCTGTCTGTCGGAGTCCTGAAAGAGAAAGCCCGCCAGGGAGGCGAGAGCGCTCGTTTTGACGTGCATCGTATTGTGCCCTCCGACCGTCACCTTTCCGGAGGAAGGTTTGAGCAGACCTGCGGCAAGGCGGCACAGGACCGATTTGCCGGCTCCGTTTCCGCCCATCAGGACGGCAAACTCGCCCTTCGCGATCTCGAACGACACGTTCGCTAAGACGTCCGCTCCGCCGTACCCGAAGCTCACATTTTCAAAACGCAGCATCGGCGGCCGCTTTCCTCATCATTCTCTCGCCCTCCGCGAGACTGACCGGAATGTCCCCGGAGTAAAGCCCGGCCTCTTTCAGCCTGCGGGAGAGGACGCTCACCCCGGGCATACCGACTCCGGCCTCCTCCAGCCTGTCTCCCTGCCTCAGAACTTCCCTGACAGGGCCCTCCAGCGCGATACGCCCGCCGTCCATGACGGCCAGGCGGTCGGCGAATTCGCAGAGCAGCATGACCTTCTGTTCCGCGATTATCACTGTCGCGCCCCGGCTCACGCTGAGGGCGCGAAGCGTTTCGAAAACCCTGCGGCTCGACTGCGGGTCCAGATCTGCGGTAGGTTCGTCCAGGACGATGACCTCCGGACGGAGCGCCGTTATGGAGGCGAACGCGAGTTTCCGTTTCTGCCCTCCGCTCAGGCTGCTTATCGTCCTGTGCCGCAGGTCTGTTATACCGGCGGAATCGAGGGCGTAACTTATCCTGTCCTCTATCTCCTCCCGGGGCGTCCCAAAGTTTTCAAGGCCGAAGAGCATCTCGTCCTCCGCGGTCGAGGCGAGCAGCTGCCCCTCCGCGTCCTGGCATACGATTCCCACCCGGCGCGCTATCTCCTCGGGCGAAGCCTTGGCGGTATCTATATCCCCTATTCTGACCGAGCCGGAAAACTCCCCCTTGAGGTGATGAGGAATGACGCCCGACAGCGCGAAGGCGAGAGTCGTTTTACCCGCGCCGCTGGGGCCTGTCACGCCGATAAAGTCCCCGTCCCTTATGTCGAGGGTTATATCGCTCAGCGCCTGCTTTGAGGCGCCCTGGTAACAAAACCCGAGACCGTCGATCCTTATCACGCGGAAAGCGCCTCAGTATTCTTCAAGCGCCCGCTCGGGCGGCGCGCAAAAGTTCCGCGATAACCGCCATGAACGGAAGAACGGTCATTTCCTAAAAAAAGCGCGCCTTTCGCGCCCGTTCCGGAGCGTTCCGCCGGCATATCTTTGCGTTTATCAGGAATATTTCCCATCTTTTCCACTCCCCGCCTTATAAATTTATGATATACGATATCCGTATATTTAAAAAGGGAGGGGCGCGCCGGCCGGCGCGTAAACGCGCTTCGCCGATATGCCGATTGTGCCGGCCCGGCGGAATTGCTATAATTGCGTCATTCGCAGCAAATAACAAAATGGGAGGCAAGAGAAAGATGAAGATTTCCGTCCGTTCGCTCAAAGTGTTCGCGGCGTCTGCCGCCGCGGCCGTGCTGCTGCCGCTCGTCCTGGCCGGGCCCGCGGCCGCGGCCGAGGCAGTGAAAGCGTACACCACAATGGAGGAACCTCTCGCGAAGGCACTGTTCGATGAATTCGAGAGGGAGACCGGAATCAGGGTCGAATGGGTCCGCCTTTCGGGCGGGGAGGCGGTCGCCCGTCTCGAAGCGGAGCGGGCCAATCCGCAGGCGTCCATCTGGGTCGGAGGGGTCGGCACTCAGCACATCGAGGCAAAGCAGAAGGGGCTCACGGCGCCTTACCGCTCCCGCGCGGCGATCAGCATCGACGAGAAATACCGCGACCCGGACAGCTATTGGATAGGCCTCTACGTCGGCCCGATAGCGTTCTGCATCAACACGGAGCGCGCCGCCGAACTGGGGATCGGGATCCCGAAAAGCTGGGCGGACCTGATAAAGCCCGAATACGCCAAGAGGGTCAGGGTCGCGCACCCGAGCACATCCGGCACCGCCTACAACATGGTGACGACGGTCATCCGCATCCACGGCGGCGACGAGGATAAGGCCTTCGGATACCTCAGGAAGCTCAACAACTCCATAGAGCAGTACACCCGCTCCGGCTCCTCTCCCGGAAAGAGCGCCGCGATCGGGGAGATCCCGGTGGCGATCGGCTACCTGCACGACCAGATAAAACTGAAGATAGAGGGGGCTCCCATAGAGATAGCCATCCCGTCCGACGGGACGGGGTTCGAGACCGCTTCGATGTCCCTCATAAAGGACGGGCCGGACTCCCTCAACGCCAAGAAACTCTACGACTGGGTCCTCGGGCAGAAGGCTATGGACACGATATCCAAGTGGTACGTGATACCGCTCTCCAGACTGGCCTCTCCGTCCGACACGGGATTCTCGCTCCGGGACATGAACCTGGTGAACCAGAACGATCAGTGGGACGCGGAGAACAAGGCGCGTCTCGTGGAGCGCTGGAACGCCGAAATAACCAGCGCGTACACGGAATAACTCATCCGGTCCGGGTCCGCCGCGTCCGCCCGCGGCGCGGCGAACCCGGACCCGCCGGGGGGCGGCGTCATGTTCACCAGAAAACGCGTCTTATATTTTATGCTGGCCCTGACAGCGGTCGGGATATTCGAGGCATGGATGCTCTCCAATATCAGGGGCGAATTCGTCTCGCTCATGACCGCCCAGCGCCGCGACACGGCGGAGTCTCTCTCCGGGTCGTTCCCTCAGGACGCTTCGGAGGCGAGAGAGTGGCTGCGAAGGTTCGAAGGGCAAGACGGAGCTTACGTCCTGGCCTACGCGGACGGAATCCCGATGCCCGGCGAGACCGCCGAAATCGCAGGAGATGATTTCCTGTCAGGGCTCTACAGGGACAACGCGTCCTCGCCCGAATTTGACAGAGGCTTCGACTACGCGTCCTACGACGAAATATACATCAGCCCCTCGCGGTGGGAAAGAAACGGGGCTCAAAACGCCCTGTGCTTCGCCCCGGTATCCGACGCTTCGACGGGGGAAGTGCGGGGAGCGCTCCTTTTGCTCTTTGATTTGTCCGGGGAAAAATCTTTCGTGAGGCTGCTTTATTTTCTTTTCGGGGCCGCTTTCTGCGCCTTCGCTGCCGTCTCCTGGATAGTTTTCTTCAGCAGGGATCCGATAACCGCTTTCGCGGTCGCCGTTCTTTATACCGTCACGCTGCTTTTCATAGCCTACCCGCTGTTCGAGTCCGTCAGGCTGTCTTTCGTCCAGAACGGACGTTTCAGCCTCGAAATATGGAGGGCCGTGCTCTCGTCCCACAGTTCGACGGCCGCGCTCCGGGGAAGCATAAAACTGGGGATGTGGACCGCCACGGCCTCCACTCTCATCGGGTTTTTGTTCGCCTTCGTCTGCACAAGGACCAACACGCCCTTCAAGTCTTTCATAGCGGCAATGGGGACGCTTCCGGTCATCTCTCCCCCCTTCTCGCTCACCCTGTCGATAATACTGCTTTTCGGAAACAACGGGCTCTTTTCCCGGCAGCTCGGCATAACCCAGTCCCCGATCTACGGACTGCCCGGCCTCGTGCTGGCCCAGACGATGTCGATGTTTCCGATAGCGTTCCTCACCCTCTCGGGGGTAATGGAGGCGATCGACTCCACCTTCGAGGACGCGGCGCTGAACCTCTCGGCGGGGAGATTCAAGACGTTTACGTCGATCACGCTCCCTCTCTCGATTCCCGGCGTACTGAGCTCATGGCTGCTTGTTTTCATCAATTCGCTGGCGGACTTCGCCAACCCGCTGATCCTCTCCGGCAGCTACCGTGTGCTCTCCCTGGAGTCGTATCTGGAGGTGACCGGGATGAACCGTCTCGGCCACGGGGCGGCCCTGTCGATACTGCTGCTTTTGCCGACTCTGACGGCGTTTTTTGTCCAGAGATTCTGGATAGCCCGCAAATCCTACGTGACCGTGACGGGCAAACCGTCCGGACGCATAACGGAATTGGCGTCTCCGCCGGTCAAGGCGGCGCTCAATATCGCCATAGCCGCTGTCGTGATATTCCTGGCGTCCCTCTACGGCACGATAGCAGCCGGCTGTTTCGTCAAAAACTGGGGCATAGATTACACTTTCAGCCTGGATAACATAGCGGAGGCCCTGACCCGGGGACGGGACGCCCTGGGGGACACGGCGGCGCTGGCCGCCGCCGCCACGCCCGCCGCCGGGCTCCTGGCCATGATAGCCGCCCTTCTGATCGTCAGGAAAAAATTTATCGGCAAGCGGCTGCTGGAGGTGCTTCTGATGACGCCGTTCGCCCTGCCCGGGACTCTGGTGGGCATAAGTTTCATTCTGGCCTTCAACAAGGCCCCGCTGATACTGGTGGGCACCGCCGCCATAATAGTGATCAATTATGTGGTGAGGGAGCTTCCGGTGGGCATAGAAGGCGGCATCGCCTCGCTGCGCCAGATAGACCCGTCGATAGAGGAAGCGGCGACCGACCTGGGGGCGGACTCCGCCACCGTATTCAGGACTATAGTGCTCCCTCTGGTGAGGCCCGCTTTCATATCGAGCCTCTCCTACACCTTCGTCCGATCCATGACGGCAGTCAGCGCCGTCATATTCCTGATATCGGCCAGGTGGTACCATCTGACCGTTCTCATATACAATTTTTCCGAGAACCTGCGATTCGGCCTGGCGAGCGTGCTGTCGACGGTGCTGATCATCATAGTGTTCGGGGCG